>WRJV01000210.1 GCA_009778415.1 Clostridiales bacterium
CTCACTGCCCGGGGCAACGACTTGACCCTGCCTGACATAGCTTCGCTTACTGACGCTTTTTACATCGGCGGCACGAAGAACGGCGCTTTGTTCGGCGAAGCCTTGGTGATCACAAACCCGGTGCTTCAGCCGGAGTTCAGGTACGTCACCAAGCAGCAATGCGGGCTGCTGGCCAAAGGCAGGCTGCTGGGCGTCCAGTTCGAGGCCTTGTTCAAGGACGGTCTGTATTTCGAGCTCGCCGGCCATTCCAACCGCCTGGCGAACAAGTTAAGCGACGGCATAGCGGCCAAGGGGTACGATTTCCTCGTCGATTCGCCGACAAACCAGATTTTCCCCATTCTGCCGATAAAATTAGTCGAAAAACTTGAAGAAAAGTTCTTCTTCTACAGGTGGAAGCCCATCGACGAAAACAACGTCTGCGTCAGGCTCGTGACGTCCTGGGGATCACAAGAGCAAGACGTGGATTCGTTCTTGCAGTACATCTGAGGCACACGGCGCACGGCGCATATAGTTAAAAGGAGGCACGGCCTCCTTTTTTTCATGTTGGGAATATTGTTTTTGTCACCCTTTCGTTTATCGCCCCGTCAAGGTCTATGATCTTCTGCAGGAGCAAAAAGGTCATCCTGTTCGTGTCGAAGATGCCCGCTTCAAGAGGGTTCTCAAGCTCTGACGGCTCTGCCTCCTGCTTCAGCACCTTCTTCATTTTGTCCCTGTAGGGTTGGTCCAGGCTCTTTATCACGTCGAAGACTTCGGTGTTCGCGCTGTCGATCTTCGCCATCGTCTCTTGGCGCATCGAAAGCACGGCGCCCAAGGACTCAAGGTCGTTGAACTCTAACGCGTTCCCCATCTCTTTCGTCAATGCCATCAGGTTGTCCATCTGCTTGTGCCTGCCCCGCAGGCCTGTCAAAACCTGGTCCATCTTTGACATGTTGCTATCGTTGTGTTCCATCGCAGCGCCCCCCGCCAAACATCCGCCTCTGGCTATAACTTTATCTTGCTCAGCTTGTCCGCCTGCTTGTACGTGTCTCTTAGGTCTTCCACCAGCGGGATCAGCTCGTCGATCAGGTGCAGGTTCCTGCCTGCGGTTATCCTTGCCATCTGGTAATTGAAGAAGCTGTACAGCTGAGCCAGGTTCTTGCTTATTTCAATCCTCCTGTCCAGCGCGTTGTTCAAGTACGCTACGACGTCCTGCGCCCGCTTGATTTCGTTCTCAAAATTCGCGAAGTCCGAATTTTTCGCCAGCATCTCGGCTTTCTTCAAGCGCTTGACTATCTCGTCATAAAGCAAAATCAGCATTTCGCCAGGCGTCATCATGTTGACTGCCTGCTCCTTGTACTCCTGCAATCCTATACCGTATGCCGTCATAAACTTTCCTTCTTTCGTAATTTTACTGGCACTGTCATTACTGGTTGTTTGTAAACATCTGCGTCAACCAGCTGCTCTGCTGGTTCATCTGGCTTATGTACGTCTCAAGGCTGGTGAATTGCTTCGCGTAGCGGGCTTCTTCCGTTTCAAGCCTTGACTGCAACACCTTCATGTCCCTCTCGTATGCCGCCATCTCTTTGTACATGGCGTTGTTCGTAAGCGAAAGCGGCGAGCTCTCGTGCCCCGCCCTTTCGATGAGCAGCCCTTTCTGAGTCCCCACCGTGTTGACGTACTTGCTCATCACGGCGTCCAGCCTCGCCATGACCCCTGCGTTCTGCGACGCCGGCGTTGTACTGCCCGAGGTCAGCGTCCGGGTAAAGAGGTCTGCCACTTTTTCCGGGTCGTTTTCGATCGCTTGACGGAGTTTGTCTTCATCTATTATCAGCTTGCCGTTGTCCTGCCATTCCGACGACGACCTGATCCCTATCTGGCTCAAAGAGGATTCGCCCACCGGCATGGAAAACGCGTACCGGATGTCCGTCGCAAGGGACGCAAGGATGGAGTCTGCAAACAGCAGCCCTTCCTTGGTTTTCGCTTCCCACACGTCGATTTCGTTTTGGCTCAGCTCTTTCCGCTGATCCCACGTAAGCGGCTGGAAGTCCCTGTCCGGCTTGGTGCTCAGCTCTTTGTTGACTTTGGCGATGATGTCGTTGTAGGCATAAACCATGTCTTTTATTGCGCCCATTATAGCGTCTGTATTCGCCTTTGCCGTAAAGGTGATGGCCTGGCCCGCCCCGGGGGCAAAGGTGCTGTTCAGCGTAATGTTCAGACCGTTCAAACTAAAATTGTTGGAGCTCCTCGTTATCTGGGCTTGCGTGGTGCCGCCGTCGAAGCTGACGGTCAGGACGGCGTCTTCGCCTTCTTTAGTCCTCCGTTCGCCCGCTGCCGGGCTTGCAGGGTTGACGGGCGCAGCCCCGAAGATGGCGTCGGCCAAGGCTCCTGTTATCTCCACCTTGCCCATGCTGCCGGACTCAGTGGCAGTCACAGAGAAATTGTCTGTTGTGCTGTTGTACTGCACCCTGACGCCGGCGCTGGAATTGTTTATCGTGTTCATCACATCGCGCATCGCTGTGCCGTTCTCAAAATTATAGGTCTTCGCCCCGGGCTTCCCGTCGTTCATTACCACGATCTTGTTGTTGTATATGCGGAATTCTGTTCCGTTTACGGTTATTTCTTCGTATTTGCTGCCATCGACAAAGTCTGGGTCGAGGAAAAACGCGGCAGCGTCGCTGTTCAAATTGGTCTCCGTTAGCGGCTTAGCCAAGAGCAGCCTGTTTGCGTCCGCAAGGTCAATGCCCAGCACGCCGCCCCAATCCGTGACACCGAGCGCGCTGCTGGCTAGGGACAGGACTGCCGTCGAGTCCGTTGTCTTGTAGGATACGGTGCCGTCCAAATTGTCCGTAACGAAAACCTTCTGGTCGCTTGTCCCGGCTACGTAGCCAAAGGCGCCGGCCAGTTTGTCGTTTAGATAGCTGACGACGTCGCTTATGCTGCCGAAGTCGTTGTATGTGCCGAATTCTGACGCGTCAAACGTGATTGCCTTGTTGGTGCCGTCCAAGTTGAACGTGATCGATTTGCCGCTCAGCGCCTCGCTAAACGACATCTTCGTGACTGTGTCGTCCGCCGCCGCCTGCTCCCAGAGGTTTATGCCGCCGACTATCGGCGTGGTTTCGTTCCCGGTCTCCCCTGCATATATGCCCAGAGAGTTTCTGACGTTGCTGGTGAGCCCTGCGATTTCAATGCCGTCGCCGCCGGTCGTAAGGACTTTCAGCTGCACTTTGCCTGCGTCGATCTCAGCCCCGACCTTTCCCGCCAGCCCTGCGGCTTCTATCCCCCTGTTTATGGCGTCGACTATCTTGTCTGCGTTCAGCTGGGGGTCCGCCGTGTCTGTTTCCACGTTGCGCAGCTCTATGTTGTAGGCCACCCCGTTGAATTTCAGGCTGATCGACCCGCCTTCCAATTTGCTGGCGGCGTAGCCTTCTGTCACGGCGGTGCTGATGTCCTTCGACTTTATTTCACCTTGCGAAGCCGGTTTTGTCGATGTAAACGCGGCGGTAGCCGCGAGTGCGTCTATTGATATGACCGAAAAGCCGCTTAGCGACGCAGAGGCCGAGCCGGTAACGCTGACAGCCTGGGCGTTGGGCCCTGTAGGCGTGATGGTTGCGCTCTGGTAAAAACTTGCGTTCCTCATGCTGGTCAGCGACGCAGGCGACATGTATTTGATCTTGAAGTCGAGCAACATCGACGTTATGGACTGGTAGGCTTCCGTCTTCCATCCTGCCATCGTCTGTTTTTGCAGCAGTTTTGCGATCTTGCTCCGTGTCGCCGCAGTCATGGCTTCAATCAGCTCGTCGGTGTTTATGCCTGATGCAAGGCCCGCAATGCCTTTCCTTGCAGCTGTTGAATACATGGATGAAATCGATGTTGAATATATGCTGCTTACCATAGGAAATACCTCCTTTTACCCTGCAATATACTTTTTTCAACATAGAGACTATACTTTTATATCGTCATATGTTAAAATTAATTAAATATTATTTTATTTCGGAGGAGCGCAACTTGTCGCACATCATCACGGTCACCAACCAGAAAGGCGGCGTCGGCAAAACGACAACCTGCTGTTCTCTCGTAAACGGCTTGCATCTTTGCGGGTACAAAGTCCTCGGGGTCGACCTGGACCCGCAGGGGAACCTCGGGTTTTGCCTCGGCGTAGACATCGAAAGCGGCCTTACGATTTACGACATACTGAAAGGCAGCGCACCCACGAGGGAAGCTATCCAAAGCACCGGGTGCGGCGACGTCCTGCCCTCGAACATCCTGCTGAGTTCAGCGGAGCTGGAGTTCAACCGTTCCGGCAGGGAGTTCATCCTGCGCAGCGCCCTTGAGCCCGTGCGCGGTGACTATGATTTCATAGTAATCGACACTCCGCCGGCCCTAAGCCTGCTCACCGTCAACGCGTACGTCACATCTGATTCCCTTATCATACCTATGGTGCCCGAAGTGCTCAGCCTGCTCGGTATCAGCCAGCTGAAGGACACCATCGAGGTGGTCAGGAAGTTCTACAACCCGAATCTGAGGATATTCGGCGTATTGCTCACGAAATACAACAAGCACCTGAACCTTGTAAAAGAAGTCGAAGAAATCGCGTCGGCTATAGCGGCCCAGCTCGAAACGTCGATACTCAACGTAAAAATCAGAAACAACGTCGCTGTCGCCGAGGCCCCGGCCCACGGTCAGAGCATCATCTCATACGCTCCCAAGTCAAACGCCGCTTCTGACTACGCTGCGCTGGTGCAGGAAATATGCGCTGGCATTTAGCGGCTGCGAGGTTTTAGGCATATGACGAAAAAAAGCAACAAGACTTCTCATGTTTTGAATTTGATAACCAACCGCACCGGCCTGACCGCAGACGACATTGAGGACAACGCGTCAAGGCTCCGCCCGGCGGGCCCGCCTGACAAGCCTGCCGTTGCTGCCGTTCCAAAAAGGGCTTTCGGCGACGTGTCAGAGCAAATACGCGCAAACTTGGAAAGAATAGAGGCGTTTGAATCAGATGCCCGGGCAGAAGCGCTGAAATCCAAGAATAGGGAGAGAGCAAAAATGGTTGAAGAAAGACTGTCCGGCTACGCCGACCACACAGTGGTGTCGATGAAGCACGACACTGCCCGCAACTCGCAGGTCGAAGCTTTTGACCCCGAGGATTTTGGGCCGCCCGATGCAACTGAGGCGCCTGATGAAACTGAGGCGCCTAGTGTAGATGCTCAGCCCCAAGCACGGCCTGATGGCCCGGCTCAGTCAGAGGCGCATGCGGATGCGCCGAGCCCTGTGCCCGCCGAACCGCAGCACATGTCTGCCGATAGCGGGAAATCCATGGACGGCTTCGTCATGACCAACATCCTTGAAGAGGTGCTGCGCCTTGAAGCCACCACTATAATGAACAGCTACGATATGTGCTGCTGCGACAGGTGCACAAACGACGTGATTGCCATCACGCTCAACAACATGCCCCCAAAATACGTCGTCAGCAGGAAAGGCTCGCTGTTCGCCAAAATCGCTTCCTATGGCATGCAGTACAGGACCGATTTGTACTCAAAGCTGGCAGAGGCTTGCGCCATAGTCAGCAAGTCGCCAAACCACTTATAGGTCTTTGTCGTGCTGCCCGTAGGTCCGTATCGTGGCTATCCCAGTCGCCGTGTTGAATTCAACAGTTCTTGCGAAAGTCCCTCCTACGTCTGAACCGAGCATGCGGATGCGCTGCTTGAGCAGGTTCAGCTTGACGCTGTCGCTGTTCCTCCTGCCGATGTTCCCCAGGTGGTTGTCGCCCGGGACATGGAACATCTGGGCCCCCCCGGCGATTTTCGCGGTGATACGGTTCCTGTTCCCCCCCATTGACTCCATTTTCCGGAGCGTTTCCGCTATGCCGGTGTCGGCGTACTTGAAAACGTTGTCTATCTTTTCCGGAGCGTCCGGGAGCATTATGTGGAGGAGCGCGCCCAAGGAGGCCGCTTTGTCGTAGAAGCACACGCCGATGCACGACCCCAGCGCATAGGTTATCAGGACGCCCGGCGTTCTTGCTATTTTAACATCAGAAATTCCAACTACTATCAGTGAACTCACTTGTTTACTCCCAATCTCGCCAGCAGCGCAGACAATGACTGGACGTCCGGCACGAGCAGCAGCTTGCTTGACACTTTCTGGCCTCCGCACTTGAAATTGCCGTCGAGAAGCATGATCTTGTTCGATTCGTAGCCGATTTCCGTCATAGGCACTGTAATCATTGCCCCTGCCATGTTGATGCAAAACGCTGGCACGGACAGCTGCACGTCCATTCTTGCGAACGCTGCAAGCGAATTGATGTACGACGATATCCCGATGTTACCTATTTCAATCAGCGCCGAAGTCTCCATCTCCCCCAGCTCGTCGTACCTGTCAACCGTTTTGTTGAACACGCTCTTCAGCACGACGTTGATGAAATCGAGTTCTTGCAGGTACAGGATGATCCCGTTCATGTCGCCGGACAGCCTGACCATTATGCCGCAGGCAATGGTTTCAGGGCCGCCCAGTATCTCGATCGCGCTGCTGTATTCCATCAGCGTCACGTTTGGAACGTCGATTTTGACCTGCTGGCTCAGAAGGCTTGACAGCGCCGTCGCTGCGTTGCCCGCGCCTATGCTCGCCACCTCTCTGATTGCGTCCAGCTGCAATTCGTTCAAATCTTCATAACTTGCTACCATGTTCTCTCCTTTACGCGTTCCGTTCGCCCGGGAGCACGACCCCGGCTACTATTTCACCGTCGCTCACATAGAATTTTTGGTTTTGCAGCTCGCTGGTGACCTCCATCTGACAATGCTCCATGCGGATTTTAACACCCGGGTAGACAAACCCAGAGCATGTTATGGTGGACACGAAATCATGCTCGGTATAGCCTTCGAGCATTTTTTTCAGCGAAGCCGCAGCTGCTGCGAGCTCTGATTTTTTGACCATGTACTCCTTCATCGCGGCTATGTTCTTGTTCGGCCCCAGAGCGTTCTCTTCTTTTATCCTTGCGCAGTAGTCCTCGACAAGCTTTTCCGCCGCAGCCAGCTTTTTCTTCAATGCCGCTTTTTTCTCCCTGTCTTTGACCTGCTCCTTTTCGCCGTCTTCGATTCCGACGTTCCAGTTCCTGCGCACCGCCACCTCCTGCTTCGGGTGCCGGTCCGACCCCAGCGTCTTGGCGCTTATCTGTTCGCCCGCCAGGACCCTGCCGCCAATTATGGCAGCCCTC
>WRJV01000211.1 GCA_009778415.1 Clostridiales bacterium
CTCCAAACTCCCAACTACCAACTCCAAACTCCCAACTCCCAACTCCCAACTACCCACTCCCAACTACCAACTCCCAACTACCAACTACCAACTCCCAACTACAAACTCCCAACTCCCAACTATCCCCCATTCCCCAGATTCTTGTACGCAGTAGCCATCATCAGCTTTATCCTGTTCAGCTGGTTCACGTCGCTTGCGCCCGGATCGTAGTCCACCGCGACGATGTTGGCCAGAGGGTTGTATTTCCTCAGTGCTTTCACCATCCCTTTCCCCGTCACGTGGTTTGGAAGGCAAGCGAACGGTTGGAGGCACACTATGTTTTCCACTCCGCTGTCGATCAGGTCGATCATCTCGCCAGTAAGCAGCCACCCTTCCCCGCACTGGTTCCCCAGTGAAAGGATTTTTTTCGCCTTGGCCGCAGTCTCTTCGATGAAAAGCGGCGGCTCAAAACGCTTGCTCTCCGCAAGAGCCGCCCTGGCAGGCTGCCTAAACCTCTCGACCAGCCTTACCGCCCATTTGTTGCCCAGCATGGTGCTGTACTTGCCGGACAGGTGGCGGAAATTGAAATCCTTGCTGTGCATACCGTACAGGAAAAAGTCAACCAGATCTAGCACGACGGCCTCGCCGCCTTCTTTTTCAATCGTCCCGACAATGTCGTTGTTCGCTGTAGGGTGGTATTTGACCAGTATTTCCCCCACTACCCCCACTTTTGGCTTTCTAAGCCCCTCAATTAGAGGCAGCTCGTCAAACGCCTTCACTATCGATTTCACGTGCCTGTTGTAATTGGAAAGGCTGCCGTCCCTTATGTTTTTCCTGGCTACCTTTGACCATTTCTCAAATAGCTCGTTTGCTGAACCAGGAGTTTTTTCATAAGGGCGCGTGGCAAAGAGCACCCTCATAAGCACGTCGCCGAAGACGAGGCCCATGATTATCCTCTTCACCATCCTGACCCCGATCTTAAAACCAGGGTTCTTCTCGAGCCCTGCCATGTTCACCGAAACAACCGGCACCTGCTCCATGCCAAGGTCTGCCAGAGCTTTCCGAAGCAGCGAAACATAATTGCTCGCCCTGCATCCGCCGCCCGTCTGAGTCATGAAGACAGCGGTCTTGCCAAGGTCGTGCTCCCCCGACTTGAGCGACGAAATGATCTGCCCCAGCGTCACGATAGTAGGGTAGCATGCGTCGTTGTTGACGTACTTCAGCCCTTCCTCAACAGCGTTCTTGTCCACGGGCGGCAACAGCTTCACATTGTAAAAACAGCTGCCCAGCGCCGCTTCGACGAACTGGAGGTGAATAGGCGACAGCTGCGGGATCAGAATGGTGTACCCCATCCGCATCTTGAACGTGAACACCCGCCGCCTGAACGGCTCCTTGCTTGCCACATGCTTCACCCTATGCTTTTCCCTAGCCTCGATCGCGGCTTTCAGCGACCGGACCCTGATCTTTGCAGCACCAAGGTTGGCGCCTTCGTCTATCTTTATTACCGTGTAAAGCTTATTCGATTTTTTCAGTATCTCTTCGACTTGGTCTGTGGTCACGGCGTCGAGGCCGCAGCCGAAAGAGTTCAGCTGGACGATTTCCACGTCGTCGAAATTGCTGGCGAAAGTCGCAGCCCTGTACAGCCTCGAGTGGTACATCCATTGGTCGAGCACCCTGATGGGCCGAACCACTTTTTTCATGTGCGCCACCGAGTCTTCCGTTAGCACCACCATGTCAAAAGAAGTTATCAGCTTGTCGATCCCGTGGTTTATTTCAGGGTCCAGGTGGTAGGGCCTCCCGGCAAGCACTATCGCCTTCTTCTTGTTGCTTCTTGCGTACCTGAGCGCAAGCTCGCCCTGCTTTTTGACGTCGTCTTTGAACTTCTTGTCCTCTTTCCTGGCTTCAGCCACAGCAGATGATATTTCAGGCATAGAAATCCCCAAGCCTCTCATGTACGAATAAAGCTCTTTTGTAAGCATGGCGTCGTTGTCGTAGGGCAGGAAAGGCTGGAGGAAATTGACGTGAGCTTCTTCAATGAGGTCGTCCATGTTGTTCTTTATGACTTCGGGGTATGTGGCAACTATCGGGCAGTTGTAATGGTTGGGGGCAGAATCGTCCTCTATTCGCTCATAATTGACGCATGGGTAAAATATAAATTTAATATCGTTATCAATTAACCACTTAATATGCCCGTGCACCAGCTTTGCAGGATAGCAGGCCGTGTCCGATGAAATTGTCTCCATGCCGCTCTCGTAAATCGCCTTGCTTGAAGGCGGGGAAAGCGTCACCCGGAACCCGAGCTTCGTGAAGAAGGTGAACCAGAACGGGTAGTTCTCATACATGTTGAGGACCCTAGGGATGCCCACCCTGCCCCTTTTGGCGAAAGCGTCGTCTGTAGGCTCATAAGAAAACAGCCTCTTGAATTTATACTCGAACATGTTGGGGAGGTCAGCCGCAGCTTTGTCCCGGCCAGCCCCTTTCTCGCACCTGTTGCCGGTGACGAATTTTGAACCGTCGTTGAATTTGTTTATTGTCAGGAGGCACTTGTTCTCGCAGCCACCGCACCTGGCGTGGGAATTGACGACAGTGAAGACCTTCATGTCCGCTGGTTTAATTATCGTCGACTCGGTGTTTTCAACATAGTTTTCTTTCGATATGAGCGCCGCGCCGTACGCGCCCATGATCCCTGCGATGTCCGGCCTCGTGACGTCCTTGCCGAATATTTTCTCTATGCTTCTGAGGATGGCGTTGCTGATGAACGTCCCGCCTTGGACAACTATCTTTTCGCCCGCCTCGTCGGTGTTCCTCAATTTGATGACTTTGTACAGTGCGTTTTTTATGACCGAATAAGAAAGGCCCGCAGATATGTCGCCTATCGTCGCCCCTTCCTTCTGCGCCTGCTTGACTTTTGAGTTCATGAACACGGTGCACCGAGTACCCAGGTCAACCGGTGACTTCGCGAACAGCCCTTCCTTTGCGAAGCTGTCGGAATCCATGTTCACCGACTTTGCGTAGGTTTCGATAAAAGAGCCGCACCCCGACGAGCATGCTTCGTTTAGCATGATGTTGTATATGGCACCGTCCCTTATCTTCATGCATTTCATGTCCTGGCCACCAATGTCCAGTATGAATTCCACTCCGGGCAAGAACTCTTCTGCCGCTTTGTAGTGCGCCATCGTCTCGATTTCGCCGAGGTCGACCTTGAACGCAGACTTTATAAGCCCTTCGCCGTAACCGGTAACTGCGGAGTTCGCTATGAACGCCCCTTCCGGCAGCTGGCTGTAAAGCTCTTTGAGCATGTCTATCATCACCAGCAGCGGCTTGCCCTCGTTGCTCCTGTAAAACGAATGCAAGAGGCAGTTGTCCTCGTCGATGAGAGCCGCCTTTGTGGTTGTGGACCCCGCGTCGATACCCAAGAACACCTTGCCCTTAGCTTTCCTGATGTCTCGCCTCTTTATCTTGTCCTTGTCGTGGCGCTGGATGAAGTCGTGGTACTCGTCAAAATTTCTGAATAGCGGCTCAATGTACTTCGTGTCAGAAAGCAGGTCCGGGTTGGCATTTTTTGCCCTCTCAAGCAGATCGGATATCTTTTGGATAGCCTTTTTCTCAGCCAGCATCGCCGCCCCGATCGCGACAAAGTATTTGGATTCGTCCGGGAATATGACTTGCTCCTCCGAAAGCTTTAACGTCTCGACAAAGCGCAGCCTGAGTTCCGACAGGAAAGAAAGTGGCCCTCCCAAAAAAGCCACGTTGCCTTTTATCGTCCTGCCGCACGCAAGCCCGCTGATCGTCTGGTTGACCACCGCCTGAAATACTGAAACAGAGATGTCTTCAATGCTGGCGCCTTCGTTGAGCAGCGGCTGGATGTCGGTTTTTGCAAAAACGCCGCACCTTGCCGCGATGGGATAGATTATCTTGTAATTTTTAGCCGCTTCATTGAGCCCTGCCGCGTCGCTGTTCAAAAGGATCGCCATCTGGTCGATGAACGCCCCGGTGCCGCCTGCGCACGTCCCGTTCATGCGCTGTTCGACTGTAGGCCCGTAAAACGTAATCTTCGCGTCTTCGCCGCCCAGTTCTATCGCCACGTCGGTATCTGGAATCAGCGCTTCCACTGCAGCGCTGCAGGCGATTACCTCCTGTTCGAACGGAACGCCAAGGAGGGCCGAAATCGACAGCCCACCTGAACCGGTTATGGCCGCCTTGACTTCGGTGTCCCCGTATTTGCCATGAAGCTCCTCTATCAGCTCAGATACTTTATAGAACACATTTGACATGTGCCTTTCATATTTGCTGTAAACGATCCTTCCGTCGTCGTCAAGCATAGCAAGCTTGACGGTGGTGGACCCCACGTCAATCCCTAGCCTCATAGTTCCTCCTGCATTAAGCTAAAGCTATTATAGCACAAGTTGACCAAATTGCATAATTAAATATGAACGGAGGTCAAGGATGCGTGGATTATGCTTGACATTATATTCCATATATGTTATATTATAGGTATGGCGTTGCCGAAACGGCAGGCGGTTGGTCCCTCAGAAGGGGGTTTCTTGCCCCCGGAAAGGGGGTATGCATATGTTTACATATATGGAGGTCCTCACCTTTTGCTTGGTAGTGATTGGCTTTCTTGACTCGGAACTATGCAAAGCCGCTCAAAAAGGAATTCGGCACGGACTACGTGTATTTAGAAACGTATCATCATCCCTCTTATATAATTCCCTTCGCGCCGAATAATAGGACCTGTGTGTAGCACATGTGGCTCGAAGCTCAAATTCCTCACTTGATTATCCAATAACCGTGATGCAAATTCAATATCATTCCGCTGGTCGTGAAAAAGCATTGCCACAAGATAATATG
The DNA here is from genome assembly GCA_009778415.1 of Clostridiales bacterium. GTDB lineage: Bacteria > Bacillota > Clostridia > Peptostreptococcales > Anaerovoracaceae > WRJK01. Next base: position 4,831 of record WRJV01000211.1, read on the forward strand.
GCGAATGACGTTGAAATGCGCCAAAATCCCCGGATTCATCAATGAAAATGCTCAAGTGGCTGTTCACGTATTTTGTCCCCATTCAAATAAAATGGCGGGGGAACCCCCCGCCTGCGGTGGACCAGGGTCTTTCGACCAGCCCAAGGTGCGACATAGCGCACCTTTCCTATATTTAATTATAGTGCCTTTTTCATAATTGTCAACAGAAAACAGCTGAAAAGTAACCTACTTCTCAATATTTGTGTTAATGTCCTAAATTTCCCTTCAGCATCAATGATTCTTAAGATTTTTTTTGTTTTTATTCAGGGCTATTGGGGAAGTAAGTCTTCAGTCAATCTTGAAGGCTATCTTCTGAACTATGCAAAGCCGTTCAAAAATGTTATCATGGAGTCGGAAAACAGGGATCAACAGTGCCGTCGGATTGGGGATACCGATGCAATGAAAAGCTCAATAAGGAAAACTACATACGAAGCGATATACCGCCTCACGGGCATGGTTTCGCCGATAGACGGAGACTGCGGTGCGCTCTGCGGCTCGATATGCTGCAATTACGACGGCGACAACGCTGTGTGCGCTGCAAACGGTTTCGAGTACGGGATGTACCTGTTGCCTGGCGAAGAAAAGATGCATTGGCGGAATAACAGCTGGCTGAAGTGGGCCGCTGAAAATGCCCAAGACTACGATTTTCCGGAATCCTGGAGGGGCAAAGCGTATTTCGTCAGGTGCAACGGCCCGCAAAGCTGCATTCGGCGCTTGCGGCCGATCCAGTGCCGCACGTTCCCTTTAGCGCCACATATCACCGATGGAAGAATTCTCCAAATGATACTGCACTCCGAATATCTCCCCTACGCATGCCCCCTCATCGAGCAAAAAAAACCTCTTGACGAGAGGTTTGTCCGCGCTACCTACACTGTGTGGAAGCGATTGCTGAAAGACCCCCTGATTTTTGACCTCGTAGAGATGGATTCAAAACGCAGGGAGCCCGGAATCACTGTTGTGCGCTAGGGGCTTGGCTTGCCATCAATTTGTTCTTCTGATTGGAAATTATTTGTCAAATGTCAAAAAGAGTGTTGATAAGGTTTGTATAATATAGTATAATTTATTAAAAATGTAGCAACCGTGACTTCGGGTCGATTCGGCTCGAAACGCCAACAGACTAAGCTGCGCGGGGGGCGAATCCTTGAAAACAATTACATTAAAGACAAGCCATATCGTGATCATCGCGTCTGTCCTCGTCGTGGCTATCGGCGTCGTGGCATATTTCATGTATTTTAATAAGCCCGCCGATATATCGGACGGACAGCCGCCTTTCGGCGGTATGTCCCTGAAGATAGACGAAAACACGAAAGAGTACACAGGCCGGAACCCGGAAGACCGTGGCGGCGCGGTGCAGGGTACAAAGATACCCGGTTACGGAACCGTGCGGCTGCCATCGGGTACGACCGACGTGAAGATGGTCCTGCTCAACCCGGAGGGGAATCAGTGCTATTTCACCTTTGAGCTTGTCGTGGACGGTGAAACCTACTTTACATCCAACTTAGTGGAACCATCCAAGTGTATTGAGGATTTGAAGCTGACAAAGCCTCTCAAAAAAGGCGAGTACACAGCGACGCTGAAAATATCCTGCTATTCGCTGGACGAAAGCCTTTCCCAGATGAACGGCGCAGATGTAGAGTTTGAACTGATCGTCGTCTAACAACGGGGAACCCCGACCCCATAACAAAAGAGGCTGAAAACGCGGAACACAAGTCCACGACCGCATAATAAAACGGGACAAATAAAAATAAGGAGGTCTATCCCATGAAAAAAGCATTAACCATCATCCTCGCACTGGCTCTCGTTATGAGCCTGTCCGTCCCCGTCTTTGCCGCCAACCCAACGGACTCACGGACTGATTTATCCTTTATCCTCGAAACGGCCCAACCGACCTACACCGTGACCATCCCCGGCTCATTGAAATTGGAAATTGGCGACAATGTACTGCCCATCACCGTTTCCGACGCAGTAAATCTCGGAGGTAATAACGTGGTTGTGACGTTTGAGGGTACGCAGTATGGAACGCCAGTGGTAAAATATGCGCTCATGCTCCAGTTCAATGACAGCATAACTAACGCGGTTTACTACAAAATATTTGACATGAATGATATTGATTTGCAACACGGTGACGGCTATACAGTTCCTGTTGCGCCGGGAATTGCATTGGCTTCATTTGCAGGAAACGGTAGCGCCAAAATAAGGATCAATGTTCCAGATCAAACTGGATGGGCTTACCCTAACGTCCTATACACAGGCTATATCACATTCGGCATAAAGCTGGAGGGATCAATAAACGCCTCCGTTTCCACGATCGCACCCGGCACGGTTCAGTTTGTGA
>WRJV01000212.1 GCA_009778415.1 Clostridiales bacterium
GTGCGCGGCTGCCAGCCCGCTGCCTTCGATGATCCGTCAAAATGGAACATCGGGTCATAATTGTCAAGATTACAACCTGTGCATTCCGCTTCCGTATCCACTATGCATATGTCGTATTTCTCATACTCAGGATACACTTCATAAATCTTCATAATCTCCATCCTCCGTTCTGATACCCTTTTGATGTATCAGGTACGTATAGTCTACATGATAAAGCCACTTGAAAGTCAATATGTTTTTGCATGTCAGTGAAATTTTTTAAGTGAAACCGGGAACCCTTGAATTGCAAGAAAGCGCAACAACCAGTGCGCTAATACTCGGTGACAAATCCGCAAGATTTATAGAATTGTATCAAGATTTCAGGAGACAACATTAACGTTACTTGAAGGCTGGAACTTTACTGCCCGATCTTTACCGTCGACCCCGGTGTGTTTACGCCAGCTGAGACAGACAGCGACAACTTGTTGCCGGAAGGCCCTATCGTGTCGCCGTTCGCAAAGGTCAAGTCGTTTTCGATGGTGTATTTAATAAGGTCGCGCAGAGAATAGTAGACATCGATGAAATTGTTGCCGGATTTGACCACCTCGAATTCTTTTTTGCCGAACTTGCGCATGCCCGACGTGAAAAGGGAGAATCCGCTTTCGTCGCCGAACCCCAGCGTCTGTATATGGACCCAAAGTTCCGTGGGCAACCCCCCGTCCAATAGGCCTTCGGCATATTTCATATAATAGGCAGGCTCCAGCAGGCCGGGTCTGAGGTGTACGCCGATGGCGTTCTTCTGTTGAAGCAGGCTGCAGAGGACTTTTGAAAACAGGATATTCGCTGCTAAGGGGTCGCCTTCGCGGGTCATGGTGGCGCGAAGGTGCGCCTTGTGCTTCAATATGCTGACTGCGGCGTCCGGCCACAGGACGTTGCCCAGTGCGCTCTGCTGCAGGGTGGCGTCTTCGACGGGGCGGGGGATGAAAGCGCACCCGATGACTCTCCCATCGATAATCATGCCCAATGCGTCCTTGTCCCGGTAGGGCTCTACGTCGATATGCCATTTCTTGCTGAATTGCTGTGTGAAAATGTCGAAAGAGTACTGGGCATTTTCCAGCAAAACGCTTACGACCGGCATTCTGAACCCCTGCGCCTTGCTTCTTTTTATGTTGGCTGCCATAGGCGTGAACTGCCCCTCCTCCCGTGATCCCTAAGCCCTATAGTCATTATTATAGAGGCAAATTCAGCAGCCGTCAAGCTTGTAGAACGGGGGTTCTTCTGCCGCGCAGGATTTCCACAAAAACTTGACATTTTTAGTTGACATTTGGTGCTTGATTTGCTCTAATGTAATTGAAAAGCAAACTTGAAGAAACAAACGGATTTGTTTGGTGGAAGGATTTTTGAGGGGGGATTTTGGATAAGGGAAGGATGTGGTAAGGCCGGTGCCTCTCATCCCGGGAAAAAAGAGACGTTTAACCACATTGCACGACAGCAATGCGGCTGAAAAAGTCGAACCACAACGACAGAACAAAAGAGGCGGGAATTAAAGTCAATGGGATATGCTTTTTCGGCATGCAAAACGACAAGGAGGTAAAAGAAGAGAATGAAGGGTTATTTCTGTAAATCAAAGAAAAGGACGCCGGCTCTGCTGCTTGCTTTAGTGATGCTTGTGACTACTTTTTCGCTAGGCGTTGGCGCGTCCTTTGCCAACAACAGCCCTGTTTTGTCTGAACGGGCAGTATGGGGAGGGGAGTTCGACCCGGCGGCTGCGCTGGCACAGCAGGCTTCCTACGACCCCGGCAAGTATTATGTCTGGTACAACGGCAATTTCTACACAGGGGCAAACCCAGAGGAATTTGACTTCGGCGGCGCTGACAGGGCGCCCGGGAAAATCATATCAGACAACGGAAAAATAAACACGTACCTTGAGGCTTACGCCGTTGTGTCAAAAGACCAGTATATTGAGTTCGTTGCAAAAGACAGCGCCGACCTGGCAAGCCTTGCAGCCCAAATCGGCACTGCGGCAAGCCCCGGCGCCAACGCGGTATGGATCGACCTTAAGGGCGCGACAATAATCCCCGGGCTCATGGACGCGCACATGCATGTGATCAGCACAGGCACGCTGGCGAACCAGATCGACATATTCTGGAAGTCCAAAGCCGCTATTTTGGAGACCGTCAAGGCCGAAGCCATAAGGCTGCAGTCCCTTGGTATACCCACGACGCAGTGGATCGTTTCGAGGGGCTGGCTGCAAACTCTGGGCGGGGACTGGAACGTTCCGCACCCGGACAGCGTCGCAAACTGGCCGACGAGATGGGAGCTGGACTCTGTAACGAGGGATTTGGGGCCTGAATTCGACTACCCCGTCAGGTTGGGGCACGCATCCGGCCACGGAATGTGGGCCAACACAAGGGCGTTTGAGCTGAGGGCTGGCTATGACCCCGACCACCCGCCAACGACCCCGATTGTAGGCGGCGAGATCATCATCAACTCAAAGGGCCAAGCCATAGGCGTCCTGACCGACACTGCCGCTTTCAGCGCACCCAGCGCATCGGCGGCAGAGAACAGGGCAGGAATTTTTGCGACTGAGAAACTGGCCTTTTCTTATGGCCTGACTTCAGTAATGGATGCAGGTTCGGCGCTTTCCACATTCCAGCAGTACGAGCAAGCCTACAACGGTACGCTGCAGGATTTTGAAGGCCAAAAACTAAAACTCAGGATATACCAGCTGCTCTCAGACAGCACAAGCGCAATAAGCGGCTTCAAGTCTGCCATGGGCGCACGCGGGGATGAGTACGGCCGCCTGATCGGAGGGGACGACAACCGGATAACGGTCAGGGCTGTCAAATGGTTCCTGGACGGTGCGCTAGGCGTCAGGACAGCTGGAATGATAGACCCATATTCCGACACGGGCTCGCCCGGCGACGTGGGCATCCGCTTGACCCACGCCCAAGCCAAGACAATCATGGACCGAAACATCAGAAACGGCTTCCAGAGCTCAGCCCACGCGATCGGCGACCTGGCCAACAGGCGATTCATCGACACGTTCCTTGAAGTCAGGAGCGAAATCCTGGCTGAGGCGGCTGCGGCAGAAGCGGCAGACCCGGCGAAAGCAGCAAGCCTGCGGGCCCTTGTTGCAGACCCAAGGCCGAAGCCCGAGCACTACCAGCTTGTCAATGTCCTCGACAAGGACAGGATCGGCGGCAAAACCGACATCGAAAGATCCGTAGAGGCAGGCTTTGTCGTGTCCATGCAGTTCATACACGCCACTTCAGACATGCCGGCGGCAGAAGACCGCATCGGACCGGACAGGATACGCGGCGGGTACGCGTGGCGCACGGTAATTGACAACGGCGGCATCATCGCCAATGGCACCGACTCGTCCGTGGAGCTTTTGAACCCGTACCACGGCCTTTACGCGGCTGTAACGAGAGTCGGCAGGTTTGGGAACATCGGCAGGACTTCTCCGACCGGCTCGGCTATCGACGCAGTGAAATTCGTCAACAAATTCGAACCCGGAACAAAGAACTTCACGGCAGACAGCGGCTGGTACGCCGACCAGAAGCTGACAAGGGCAGAGGCTCTCCACTATTACACCTGGGGCCCCGCATACGGCCAATTTGAAGAGAAAATCAAGGGAACGCTTGACGTGGGCAAACTGGCCGACTTTGTCGTAATCGACAGGCCATACTTTGACCGCAGCGCTTGCTGGGATTGGGAAATCAAGGAAATCAACGCAGTAATGACCGTTTCCGGCGGCGAGATAGTCTATGCGATGGGTGCCCCCGAAATTACCAGCGAGAGCGTCGCTTCCGGCAGAATAGGGGAGGACTACTCGTCACCGCTGACTGCTAGTGGGACGGAGAACTTCGTGTGGAGCATTGCAGACGCAGACCCAGAACTCGACTGGCTTGCGATCGACGAATACAGGGGCACCTTAAGCGGTGTTCCGACGCACGCAGGGACCTACAATTTCACAGTGCGAGCTGACAGCTACCTCGGTTACGACACAAAGGAGCTGACCATTGAAGTCGATTCTGTGGTTAAAGTTAAGCTCCTTGCGCCTGAAGTGAGCGGCATCGAAGGCGACGTTGAGTACACGCTGTCGATCGGCGGGGCGCAAGACGTGCTGAACATGGAAGTCGTATTTCAAATTGACGGCAGCATGTTGTCCGGAAAAGGCATAGACCCGCTCTCCGGTTTCACTCTTGTGGACGGAATTGCTTGGAAGAGCTTTGGAGGCGACATCTGGAGGGGCACAGCAACCATAGCTTTCCCGGCTGGGGATTCCAAGGGCTTTTCAACTGTTGGGGACACTGACGTCGCCAAATTTGTTTTCGCGCCCCGGGCGCTTGGCGATGCAACGATGAAGCTGGTCGACTTCGCAATTGTCGGCTACGTTGGCGGCGAAACGGAATACCTCGACTACACGGTTGTCGCAGGCGAAGCCACGACGAACATCGACAAGCTCATCTACTCGAAGTACGACCTGAACAGGGACGGCATAGTCGATGCCTTAGACCTGGGCATAATGCTGCTGTACTGTGGTTTCACCGACGCTTCGCCGGGTTGGGACAGCTTGGTCAAGGTCAACGACTCCAGAGGCAAGCCGGTTACCGCAAGCATGTGCGACGTGAACGACGACAACAAGATCGACATGCTGGATTTGCTAGACTTGTTCATACATTACACAAAATAACGCTTTATCACCGAATACCGGCCTGCGCGTGTACTCGTGCAGGCCGGGCACCTCGCTCTGCTTGCGCTGTGTGCGGCAGAGCGCCAAGGGCTGACTTGGGATTAAGGAGGAGATTATGAAAAAAACGACCATTGCCATATTAGTGTTCGCCTGCCTGCTGTTTTTCGGTTGCGGCCAAAGCACAAAGGCCAGTGAAAGCACAAATGCCAGTGTGCCCAGCCAGCCCGTTGAAATTGCCGGCAGCGGATCGGTTATGTCCAGCCAATCCGGGGAAATAGCCAAGAACGAACCTGTTGCGTCCAGCCATTTCAACGGTGTGCATCAGTTCGGCGAGACTTGGGAAAAAACCGCCATTGGAGATGCTTTTGAAATACAGGAACAGTTTTTCATACAGCAATTCGACGACATATATTTGAACCCCGACGACTACCTCGGCAAGACGATCAAGTACGAAGGGCTGGTCGACATGTATCAGGATTTTCACGATGAAAGCATCACCCATTACTTTATCTACAGAATGTCAACCGGATGCTGCGCCGTTAACCCTGCCCGCGCGGGGTTCGACATCGACTACAACGGTGCCGAGTACCCCAACGGAAAACCCGGGCCGGACGATTGGGTTGCCGTAGAAGGGACGTTGTCTATGTTTGAATACGAAGACGGTGTGCAGGATTTTGTAATAACCGACGCCAAATTGACCGTAAAATCTGAGCGCGGCGAGGACATGGTGTACAATTGAGCCAATGCGTCAAGCATTATAGTTTGCATATGATAGATTTATCACTCAATTGAATATGCTTGATGAAAAAACTAAGCAGGAAAACTAAAAATTAGGGAGCCTTTCAAAAAAACAAGCCGAAAATTTTCCAAAAAAAGATGTTGACAAAGCAAAACGAGTGTAGTATTATTGTATTAGGCGAGTAATACAATAATACAATCATACAGATGATATTGTGTACGCGCTGAACCGCCCACCGGCCTGTGGGCGGCAGCCCCATGCAGGGCTTGCGGGCGATAGCCCCATGCAGGGCTTGCGGGCGATAGCCCGCGTTAGAAAGGAAGTTATCGTATGCAATGGAAACTTGACAACAACACCCCCCTGTACCTTCAGATTGCCGACAAAGTGAAGCTGGGCATCGTTTCGGGGGAATACATGCCCGGCAAAAGGATTGATTCTGTCAGGGACATGGCGGAGCAGACAGGCGTCAACCCCAACACCATGCAGCGCGCGCTGAGCAAGCTGGAAGAAGAAGGCCTGCTGTCAACAAACAGGACTAGCGGAAAATATGTAACGGAGGACACTACATTGATTAAAAGGATTAGGGATGAACTGGCGAAGAAATACGTTGAAAATTTTCTGGCCAGCATGAAGCAAATGGGATTTTCGGGGGACATAATATTGGCTCTCGTGCAATACGAGGTAGGTAAAGGGGGCGATGCCAGTGCATATAATGGAATGTAACAGCCTCACAAAGAATTACGGAACTTGCAAAGCTTTGGACAGCGTTAACCTCCAGCTGGACAAAGGCAAGATCGTAGGGCTGTTGGGCCCGAACGGGAGCGGGAAAACAACGCTACTGAAACTGGCAAACGGGCTTTTGTCCCCCTCGTCGGGAAGCATCAGCATTGCTGGAAACAGCCCCGGCGTAGAGAGCAAGAGAATCGTCTCCTACCTGCCGGAGCGGACCTACCTGAACGAATGGATGAAAGTCAAGGACATCGTAGCGTTCTTTGACGATTTCTACGGGAACTTCAAACGGGAAAAAGCGTTTGAAATGCTGGAGTCGCTGGGGCTTTCACAAAATGACAAGCTGTCGTCGCTTTCAAAGGGCAACAAGGAGAAAGTCCAACTGATCCTTGTCATGGCCAGAGAAGCTGAGCTTTACCTCCTTGACGAGCCGATTGGCGGCGTCGACCCGGCTGCAAGGGACTATATCCTAAACACGATAATCAAAAACTATTCGGACAACGCGACTATCCTCCTGTCCACGCACCTGATTCAGGACGTTGAACGGATATTCGACGAAGTGGTGTTTTTGAACAAAGGGCAGATAGCCCTACAAGGACCGGTGGACGATATCCGGGAGGAAAAGGGCTGCTCGATCGACGAACTGTTCAGGGAGGTCTTCAAATGTTAGGGAAACTGTTGAAATACGAAATTCAGGCCACAGGCAGAGTCTTCCTGCCGCTGTACCTTGGGCTGCTCGCCGTAGCTGCTGTCGCTAGCTTCACGCTGCAAAGCAACATCGACATACTCAAAGGAATAATCGCGTTCCTGCTCGTCATACTCTACGGGGCACTCGTCGTCGTCACTGTCGTGCTGCTCATACAGAGGTTCTACCGCAGCTTGCTCAAGGACGAAGGGTACCTGATGTTTACGTTGCCCGTGCACCAGGCAACGCTGGTCGCGTCCAAGCTGGTGACGGCGTGCCTCTGGAGCCTGCTCTCGACAATCGTAGGCGCAGTGGCAGGTATGATCGCAGGCAGGAGCTTCATCGACTTGAGCGAGGTTTCCGATGCCATCGGCAGGGTTGTCGACTTTTTCGCTGCCAATT
>WRJV01000213.1 GCA_009778415.1 Clostridiales bacterium
GAGCCGGTGGAGCCTGCCCTGATTCTGACGCACGATTCAACCTGCGCCGTAGTTGTCCTGCCGAAGGGTTTGGAAGAAAACAGGTACCGGGGCAAATCGAGCAACATCGGTTTTGTCGTGAACGACTCCGTAGCCGCCGCAGTGGGCAACCTGCGCCAAGGCGTGGCAGAAGTCCTTGCCGGCGAAAACGCTTCCCTGCTCATGTCGAAATTGCTGGGAATGGGCCTTTCCTCTGAACAGGCGCAGGGCGTGGCCGGCAGCCTTTCGGTTCAGCAGCGCAGCCTGTACAACCCAACTTCAGCTACAGTCAATACGACGGTCATCGGTTTTGTGAACCTGATCATCCTTGCCCTGTTCGTAAGGCAGACTGCCCAAATAGTTCCAAGCCTCAGAGCAGAAGGGCGTTTCGACGAAGACATAAGATCGCCGCTCGCGCTGTTTTGCAGGATAATCCCCCATGTGCTGCTTTTCCTTGCAAGCATGCTTTTCACGCTGGGGCTGCTCAAGCAGTTTGGCGGGCTCAGGTTTGGCGGCAGCGTGGCAGTACTGTTGCTGCCGCTATTTTTGTATTTGCTGGCGTCGGGTTTTTTCGCCATGCTGCTCAGCTGGCCTGTGAAAGACCCTGGGAAAACCCTTCCGCAGCTGGCGGCGGTCGTAGGCCCGTCCTTTTTCTTTTCAAATATCCTGCTCCCCGTAGCGTTGATGCCGAGGCTTATACAAATAATAGCCATGGCGTTCCCATTGAACTGGTACACCAAGTGCTATCAGGCTGTCGCCCTGCGCGGCGCCGGCTTTGCAGTGCTGGGGCAAGAGCTCGGGATGCTGATGATCTTGCTTGCTGTGTTTTTGCTGTTGATGGTTTTGAGCATCAGGCTTGAATGCCCCGCTTCAAAGTTCGCCACGCAATAAGCGATTTCTTCCTTGAAAAACATTCAGCACCAGTATAAAATAAAATTGACGTGAAAAGGGGTGGTGATTTTTGAAAGCGAACGATGATATGCTTCAAATCCTGTATGAACTAATAAACAATTGGGAAAACGAGATAGTTGAGTTCAAACAGGCAGACAAAAGTTACAAGCAGCATGAAATAGGGCAATATTTCTCTGCTCTAAGCAACGAGGCGAATTTAAAAGGGTTGCAGTATGGTTGGCTTGTGTTCGGTGTCCATAACGCTACGAGAGGGATTGTAGGCACGGACTATCGTGACAAAGCTGGTCTGGAGAAACTAAAACATGAAATAGCTGACAATACAACGGACGGAATAACTTTTACTGATATTTTCGAGGTGTATGACAAAGGCATGCGCGTTATCATGTTCAAGATTCCCGCTGCCGTCGCCGGTGTCCCGACTGCATGGAAAGGTCACTGGTATGGGCGTGACGGTGAATCGCTCAGTGCGCTTTCTGCAGAGGAGCTGGACCGTTTGCGTAGCCAAGCACGTCTCGACTGGTCGAGGCAACTGATTGAAGGCTCAAACATCAAGTGCCTGGACGAGGAAGCCATCCGCATCGCACGGGAGAATTACAAAATCAAGCAAAACCGCAATCATATTAGTGTTGAAACGGACAAGATGAGTGACGAAGAGTTTTTGACAAAGATGAAGCTCGTCGTTAACGGCAAGCTGTCGAACGCTGCGATGGTTCTCCTCGGTAATTCAGATTACGACAATATATTGGAGACACCCGTCCGAATCATGTGGCGGTTGTATGGTTCCAAAGACATGGTTAAGGATTATATGGAATTCAACATACCATTTATTACTGCTATTGACAAAGTCTACGCCAAAATCCGCAACCTGACATATCGTTACATGCCGAACCAAATGACATTGTTTCCTATGGAGACGCAGCAGTATGATGCGGACCTGCTCAGAGAATTGTTGAACAATTGCATTGCCCACCAAGATTATTTGATAGGCGGTAGGATTTACCTCGATGAATTCGAGGACACGGTAATAGTTTCCAATCCAGGAAGTTTCTTGCCAGGCGATGTACATAAAGTGTTGAAGCCCAGCTATACTGCGCCGTATTATCGCAATCAGCTTCTTGCGGATGCCATGGCAAAATTCAATATGATCGACACGGTGCAAATGGGAATACGCAAGGTTTTCAACATTCAGCGCAACCGTTGTTTTCCAATGCCGGATTACGATTTGAGCACACCCAAAAAAGTCGCGGTTACAGTATATGGCAAGGTGCTTGACGTGAATTACACGCACCTTCTTTTTGAGCGCGACGACCTTGCGCTTGAGACGGTATTTCTACTTGACCGCATCCAGAAAAAGCTGCCTTTGGAAAAGGAACAATATAAAACGCTAAGAAAACTCGGAATGGTCGAGGGGAAAATGCCAAATGTCTATGTTTCGGCGAAGATAGCGGATATCATTGGTGAACGAGCGCAATACACAAAAAACAAAGCGATGGATGACAAGTATTACATGGACTTGATAATAAACTATCTGCAGCAGTTTGGAAGCGGAACAAAGGCTGACATAAGAAAATTGCTTGGCAACAAGCTGTCGGATGTGCTTAACGACAAGCAGAAAGACAACAAAGTAAGATATTTGCTTGCGTCGATGCAGAGCAGTAAAATAATTGAGCGTACAACAACAAACAAGCGGGCGAGCGCTTGGCAGCTAAAAAGCGAAAGCGGAGAAAACAGTAAAAATGATTAGCAGAAATAGTCTTGATGTTTTTTTTCTGCTAATCATCTGCTAATGCGATTTCGTAAGAAAGCCTACAAACCCATAAAAATCAACATTTTGAAATTAGCAGAAATAGTTTCGGTGTTTTTTTTCTGCTAATCATCTGCTAATCAATCCATGAGCAGAGCCACAATTAACCTAAAATCTTATTCAGGTCGGCTTCAGGCGTGGAAATCGGTGTGAGGTTGAACTTTTCCACTAGCGCGTTCAAAATACCCGGTGACAAAAACGCGGGCAAGCTCGGGCCGATGTAGATGTTGTTGATGCCGAGCGCAAGCAGGGTCAGCAGGATGCAAACCGCCTTTTGCTCGTACCAGGAAAGCACAAGCGTCAACGGCAGCTCGTTCACGGAACAATTAAAGGCTTCAGACAGGGCAACGGCAACTTTGATTGCGCTGTATGCGTCGTTGCACTGCCCCATGTCCATGATGCGAGGCAAACCGCCGATTTCGCCCAGGTCAAGGTCATTGAAGCGGTATTTCCCGCAAGCGAGGGTAAGGACAATGGTGTCTTTGGGCGTTTGCTTCACAAATTCTGTATAATAGTTTCTACCCGGTTTCGCACCGTCACAGCCGCCTACAAGGAAGAAATGCTTGATCGCGCCGGATTTCACCGCGTCGACGACTGTGCCAGCCACGGACAACACGGTATCTTTTGCAAAGCCTGTGGTGAGCGTGTCCCCACCGTTGATCCCCGTCATTTTGTGTGGCTCTGCATAACCGCCGAGCTCAAGCGCCTTGTCGATAAGCGGCGTAAAATCCTTGTCCTCGCCGATATGCACCATGCCGGGGTAGGACACAACCGAGGTCGTATATACCCTGTCTGCATAGGACGGCTTCACAGGCATTATGCAGTTTGTCGTAAACAGGACGGGCGCGGGCATGTTTTCAAATTCGCTCTGCTGGTTCTGCCACGCCGTGCCAAAGTTGCCTTTGAGGTTCGGGTATTTTTTCAGCTCCGGATAGCCGTGCGCCGGGAGCATTTCGCTGTGCGTGTAAACGTTGACGCCCTTGCCCTGCGTCTGCGCAAGGAGCAACTCAAGGTCATGCAGGTCGTGGCCGGAAACAACAATAAACGGGCCGGGCTCGATGGTGCAGCTGACTTTTGTGGGTACAGGCTTTCCATATGCGCTTGTGTTTGCGGTGTCGAGCAACCCCATGCATTTCAAATTAACGTCGCCAAGCTCCATAACCAGCGAAAGCAATTCGTCAGCGGTGTTGTCTTCGCCAAGGGCAAACAACCCTTTGTAAAAAAAGGCGTTGACCGTTTCGTCGGTTTTGCCGAGCACGTAAGCATGGTGAGCATAAGCCGACATGCCGCGCAATCCAAACAGAAGCAGCGATTTCAATGAGCGAATGTCTTCGCTTTCTCCCCACAGCTGCGCCATGTCGTAACTGTCGTTTCTCCTGCAGGCTGAAGCGCAGCCATCGCACTGCGGTATGAGCCTTTCTTTTTCCTTTTTGACTATTTCGATTTGCTGCTTGATGGTTTCGTCGTTGAAATTTACGTTGGTTACAGTGGTAAACAGGCCGTCTATCACAGTCTTGTTGGTGCTTTCGGTAGGCATAGCGCCGTCTGCAGCCCTGGCAAGGCCGATTAGCTCCCCAGTGAGAGCGTCTTGCAGATTGGCGGTTTCGGCCTTTTTACCGCATACGCCACCGCTCGTGCAGGCAGTGCCTTTTGCGGTCTGTTCACATTGGAAACAAAACATTGACATAATATCATCCTCCTTTATTTTCCTTACGCGGGCTGTTGCCCGTAACTCAACTTAGGACTCTGCCGTCGGTCGAGATGGTAACCACCTGCCACGGAATAAGCTTGTCACAGTTTTTTAGCGCCTTTTTCACAGCGTTTTCAATGCCGCCGCAGCACGGCACTTCCATTCGGGCAATTGTTACGGATTTTATGCTGTTCTGTTTCAAAATAGCGGTCAGCTTTTCCGAATAATCGCCTTCGTCGAGTTTTGGGCAGCCAATGATGGTAATCCTGTTTTTCATGTACTCGTCGTGAAAATTGCCATAAGCGTAGGATGTGCAGTCAGCCGCGACAAGCAAATTTGCGTCGCTTAAGTATGGTGCGTTGACGGGAACGAGCTTGATCTGCACCGGCCAATGGCCAAGGCGCGTTTGAGCCGGCGCCGTTTGGCCATGCGCAGGTTCAACTTGGCTCTGCGCAGGTTCAGCGCGGCTGCCGCGCTCGTCAAAGGCAATCGCTCCGGTGGGGCAGACCGGCAGGCAGTTGCCGAGCCCGTCACAGTAGTCGTCACGCAGCAGTTTTGCTTTTCCGTCAACGATGCCGAGCGCTCCCTCATGGCAAGCCGACACGCACAATCCGCAGCCGGTGCATTTGCTTTCATCAATGCTGATAATTTTTTTAATCATTGCATTTCGCCCTTTCATCTTGATTTTGTGATTTTAGTATACTACAATGAAGAAAGCAAGTATGTTGTTTATACAACGGGAGGATGAGGTTTTGAAAAAAGTTTTTGAAGCGGCAACAAAGAACCCCTTGTTTCAAGGAATCGCATTCAGAGATTTTGAAAACATGCTGAATTGCTTGTCGGCAACGAGGGTTTGCTACAAAAAAGACGATGTGGTACTGTTGTCAGGCGACACGGTGAAATTTGTAGGGCTTGTTTTGTCGGGCAGCGTTCAGGTCATAAGAGAAGACATCGACGGGCGCGTTATGCTGCTAAACGAGCTTGGCGTTTCCGAAATCTTCGGAGAGGTGTTCGCCTGCGCAGGAGTAAACCACAGCCCTGTCACGGTGCAGGCGAAGGAGGATGCGGAAATTTTGCTTGTAAACTACAAAAAAATCATCACGTCGTGTACCGCTGCCTGTCCGTTTCACACAAGGCTCATTGAAAACATGCTGAAGCTGATCGCTGCGAAAAGCCTTGTCCTTAACCAAAGGATCGAGATATTGTCAAAGCGCACGACCAGAGAGAAGCTGCTCGCGTTTTTTGACATGCAGCGAGGTGCGGCAAAAAAGTTCACCATCCCCTTTAACCGCGAAGAATTGGCGCAATACCTTTGCGTCGACCGAAGCGCTATGTCAAGCGAGCTTTCAAAGATGCGCAACGAAGGGTTGATGTCGTTTTCAAAAAACGCGTTCGAAATATTTTAGAGGCAAGCATTGAAATGAGCAGATGTTTATTTTCAAAGGAGAGCGACATGGGAAAGCGCATTTTTGTCAAAAGGGTGATTGCATTGACAGTTATTATAGCTATTGCCACAATAACTGCTTGTTCAAATATGGGCTCAATTGATTTAGATGCATTCAAAAATGGTCTGAATGTTCCAGATGTGTATTTCAAATACAAGCCTGTTTCAAAAGAGTTTAACAGATTAACTCATAACAGTATGTCTTTTATATACGATTGTGACAAAGACTTGTATTATTCAGATGATTTTAGTGTTTGCTATGTAGTGTCGACGAACGAATTGCAATTTATGGCAAAAATCGGAAAACGTTATGAAAAAAGGACGTATTGCATTAGTTCTCGGGCTAAACAAAGTGATGATGCAGATCTGGATTTTTTTAAGTATAGTGAAGAAAGTGTTTACAATGAAAAAAAGGAAAGCATTGGCCCAAGAAAGACAATATCAATTTTGGGATTGAGTTTAAATTATCCAAAAGAAAGCAAAATAATGATTTGCGGCGCAAGCAAAAGCGGAGTTTGTTACGCAAATAAAGGACTTAGCAATATTCGCAGCATGTACGGCATTAAAGTTATTGACTTCGGAACAAGAAGGCAAACGGGAAGTGTACTGTTTTCAGCGAAAAACATTTCGCGTATTCATATTCTTACAACCAGTTTTAGTAATGATACGAAAAGTACAGTAATTGAAAACGCCAACGTTTTTTTGGTAAGAGGTTTTTACAAAGCGTTTCGTTCTTGTAATGCTGAACGGGCAGAAGCTTTTTGTAATTCAAATTTAAAAAAATCAAGCAAGTAGCGTAAGAGTACGCAACGAATTATTATTACCCGCCAATCATAACGCCCACTTTCACCATTGTACATTTTCAATTGCGATTTTTGTCCCGGTGTCGCTAAGACTTGAAATAATTGTTGACATCAGCACGCTGTATATAGTAATATCAAACAAAGAGGCGCTGCCGGCAAACGGTCAGCCCCTGTTGGTTGAGGAACAACCGCATCGGTGCTAATTATGATGGCGGTTGTTTCTTGTTTGCAAGCTTATTAAGAAGCTTATGAATTTGATCACCAAGTCAAGAACGCATACCCCCTTTCCGGGGGCAAGAAACCCTCCTTTTCAGGGGTTAACGCCTGCCGTTTCGGCAACGCTATACTATATTATAACATTAATGGCATAATATGTCAAATAATTCCTCTGCCACGTCTATTGCTCAGTAAGCAAAAAAAGTTTGACATCAGGATCAGGATATAGTATCTTTATATAAAGAGGCGCTGCCGGCAAACGGTCAGCCCCTGTTGGTTGAGAAACAACCGCATCGGGTTTATTTGTGATGGCGGTTGTTTCTTGTTTGCAAGCTTATTAAGAAGCTTATGAATTTGATCACCAAGTCAAGAACGC
>WRJV01000214.1 GCA_009778415.1 Clostridiales bacterium
TGATTTAAAAATGAATCAATGATTTAAAAATGAATCAAGCGCAATGCCGTGCTTCTTGAGCTTGCGCACCACCGAAGGCTGGCTTATGCTCAGCGCCTTTGCGATTTCCCGAGTGGATTTGCACCTGCGGCAAGCTTTGAGCAGCAGGTCCCGCTCTGCCATGTCGACAGCTTGCTTCAATGTGCCCGCCTCGTCTTTCGGAGCTTGGTGTTGGGCTGAGGCGGCTGCGATGAAGCTGGGGATGTGCTCAGGCAGGATTATGTCGCTTTTGGTGGTTATCAAAAGCCTTTCGACTATGTTTTGGAGCTCGCGCACGTTGCCTGGCCAATTGTACCTTAATAGCATCGCGATGGCGTTTGCGTCTATTATTTTGCGGCAGTCCAGCTTCTCGTTGTACATGTCGAGGAAATGCTGGATCAATGGCTTGATGTCCTCGTGCCGTTCGCGGAGAGGCGGCACGTTTATCGGTATGACGTTCAGCCTGTAGTAAAGGTCCTCGCGGAACTTGTTTTTTTGGACAAGGTCGAACAGGTCCTTGTTGGTCGCGGAAATAACCCTGACGTTGACAGGGATGCTTTTTACGCCACCCACTTTTACGATTTCCTTTTCTTGGATCACCTGCAGCAGCTTAACCTGGAGGTTTAGGGGCAGCTCCGATATCTCGTCCAGGAAAACGGTTCCGTCTTGGGACACTTCGAAAAGCCCCTTCTTGCCGTCGCTCCTTGAGCCGGTGAACGCCCCCCGCTCGTAGCCAAACAATTCTGATTCGATCAGGGTTTCTGGTATTGCGCCGCAGTTTATTTTTGTGAAAGGGAAGTCGTTGCGGGGACCGTTTTCGTGGAGCAGTTTGGCAACGACGCCTTTGCCGGTGCCGGATTCGCCTGTGATGAGGACCGTGGTGTCTATGCTCGACAGCCTCTTTATCAGGACAAGCACGTTGTGCATCGCTTCGCTGACGGCTATCAACCCGTGCCTCGAAAACTTGTCTGGGGATTTCAGCTCTTTGATGGTGCTGTGGGCGAAGTCGAGGCGCTCCTGGAGGGTCACGAGCTCGGTTATGTCTCTGGATGTGGTTACTATTTTGGCGATGTTCCTGTCTTTGTCGAATATTGGTGTGCTGGTGGAAAGCAGCCGCTTCCCGTGCCGGTTCTCATGGATGATGGTCACCTCTTCCTTTTTCTTGAGCACCAATGCGGCTACTGAAGGGGTGAAAATACCCATTTTCTCCAGCGTAGAGACATGCTTGCCGCATATGTCGGCCGGGACGACTTTGTATAGCTCCCAGCAGGCTTTGTTGCACCACAAGGCGATGCCGTCCTTGTCGTCGATGAACACGGCGTCGCTGATGCTGTCCAGTATGGGCAATAGCTCGTCTTTGGTGATGATTTTCATAAAATCGTTCATATGCCTGCCTCCTGCCGTCGATGCATATTATACAACAGATTTTAGTGCCATGCAAGAAAATGCTTGACACAGACTCGTTATGCTGGTATATTATTTTAGTAATGAAGAAGAAGTTGTCCGCTTCTCACCTTGACGGCGACGCTGTCAGGGTCAATAATGCGAATTTTCGAATACTTGCGTATTTGATGCAGAGCGGATGATGACAGTATCCGCTTTTTTTATGCGGAGCAGCGAAGCCACATTTGTTATAATGTTTCCAAAGGAGGAGGTGCATAACATTATTAAGGAGAATCTGATCAACGAAGAAATTCGTGACAAGGAACTTCGGTTAATCGACAGCGACGGTACGCAACTGGGGATCATGAGCCTTGAAAAAGCACTTGACTTGGCTAACGACAGGAAATTAGACCTTGTAAACATAGCGCCGAACGCCGAGCCGCCTGTCTGCAAAATCCTGGATTACGGGAAGTACAGGTACGATCTGCAGAAGAAAGAAAAAGAAGCCAAGAAAAAACAGAAGACGACTCAGGTAAAAGAGATTAGGCTGAGCACTTTCATCGAGGAGCACGACATAACCGTAAAAGCCAACACGGCTTCAAAATTCCTGAAGGACGGTGACAAAGTGAAAGTCAGCCTCAGGTTCAGGGGCCGGGAGAAGGACTACGCGAATAAAGGCCTTGAAGTGATGCAAAAATTTGTTGAGTTCATTTCAGAATTTGGGGGAGTTGAAAAGAAACCTGAATTTGAGGGCAGAAGTTTGATTATGATTATTGCGCCTAAAGCAGACAGATAGGAAAATGAGGAAGCCAATTTAGACAGGAGGGTTTTTAACTATGGCAAAAAACAAGATGAAGTCCCACAGGGGGGCAAGCAAGAGGTTTAGGTTTACGGGCACGGGCAAGCTGAAAAGGAACAAGGCGTACAAGAGCCACATACTTACCAAGAAGAGCGCTAAAAGGAAGAGGGGCCTTAGGCAGTCGACCATATTGACAAACGCGGACCATAAGAGAATTAAAGCGGTTTTAGATAAATAGGAGTAGGAGGGTTTTAACTATGGCAAGAGTGAAAAAGGGTGTTACGGCACACAGAAGGCACAGGAAAATATTAAAGCAGGCAAAAGGGTTTTACGGCGCGAGGAGCAGGATATTCAGATGCGCGAACCCTGCTGTCATGAGGGCCCTCCGTTCAGCCTATGTTGGCAGGAAAAACAAGAAGAGGGAGTACAGGAGGCTATGGATAGCCAGGATAAACGCAGGCGCCAGGATGAACGGGCTGTCGTACAGCAAGCTGATGAACGGGCTTCGGGTTTCCGGCGTTGAAATAAACAGGAAAATGCTCTCCGAAATGGCGATTTACGACGCTGCGGGTTTCGCAAAGCTTTGCGAGACGGCCAAGGCGGCTTCAAAGTGAGTTATCGGTACAATCTAGCTGCTTGACCGTAAGCAGCAAGAAATAAAGAAAAGGTAGAGGTAAGGAGATAAATGAAAAAACAGATAGCAGCAGCGGCGGGAGCGTTCGCTTGCATAATGATTTTGGCGACTGGGTGCGGAAGCGGGAGCGGAAGCGGAAGCGGAAGCGGGGATGAGAATTTGTACAACTACGACTTGTCGGAATATCTCACGCTGGGCCAATACAAGGGGATTCCGGTTCTCGGCATGAGCACAGGGGTTACTGACGCAGAAGTTGAAGTGGAGGTACTCAACGACCTCGACGCAGCCGGAGAGATGGAAGAGCTGACGGAAGGCGCCGTTTCAGAATGGGACATCGCGAACATCGACTACATGGGCCTCAAGGACGGCGAGCCTTTTGACGGAGGCACAGACGAAGGGCACGACCTCATCATCGGGTCGGGCCAATTCATACCAGGGTTTGAGGAGAAGCTGATAGGCGAGGCGATTGGTGACACGGTTACGATAGACGTGACTTTCCCGGAAGACTACTATTCGGACGAACTTGCCGGTCAGGGCGTTGAATTCGTAGTAACCGTCAATTCGGTCAAGAGGGGCACACTCACTGAGGAGTACGTGCAGGCTAACACCCCGTTCAGCACGCCCCAGGAATACCGCGACGCGCTAAAGGCCGACATGGAATCAGAAATGAAGGCCAATTGGGACAACCAGCGGATGTCAACCCTTTGGGGGACGCTGCTTGACAGCACCGAAGTGCTGAAATATCCCCAAGCTGAAATGAAAAGCAGCGCGAACGATTTAAGCAAATCCCATAAGGACTACGCCACGCAGATTGGCAAGACATGGAAAGACTACCTTTCTCAGGACATGGGCATGACTCAAAAAGAATTCGACGACTATGTTCAGGACACAGTGCAAAACCAAGTCGGCGCAGAGATGATCATATTCGCTGTCACGAGGCAGGAAGGGCTTGAGCTGACTGACGAAGACTACCAAGCCGGCTACATGGGATATTTGAGGGACATGGGGTTTGATTCTGACGACGCGTACAAGGAAGCCTACGGCCAAACCCTTGAGGATTACGCAGGCAAAAGGTACATTATGATTTCCCTCATGTACGACAGGATCATGAAGTTGATGGACGACAACGCCATAGTAATAGAGTAGCCACGCAAGTTTTAGCCGCCATGCAAGGCAAGGAAGCCATGCAAGGCAGCATGCCGTTATGGAGGTAATGCACATGAAATGCCCATTTTGCGAAAACGCGGACACAAAGGTAATCGACTCAAGGCCAACGGAAGAAGGGCACGCCATAAGGAGGCGCAGGGAATGCGACAGCTGCGGTAAGCGCTTCACTACCTATGAAAAGATTGAAGAAATGCTTCTGATGGTCATCAAGAAGGACGGCAAGAGGGAGGCCTTTGACAGGGACAAGATATTCAAAGGCATCAGCAAGGCCTGCGAGAAGCGGGCTGTCCCCATGGCAGAAATTGAAAAAGTCGTCGATGAGATAGAGCGCGGCCTGAACAACACCATGGAAAAGGAAATCGAAAGCAAGTTCATCGGCGAGCTCATCATGGAGCAGCTCAAGAGGATCGACGAGGTGGCTTACGTGAGGTTTGCTTCCGTATACAGGCAGTTTACCGACGTAAACACGTTTATTGCTGAAATCGAAAAGCTTATGAAAAGCAAGAATTGACGCAGGGGCGAGGTTATGCAGGACAAGGTCAGGGTCGCCGTTGACGGCCCGGGAGGCGCGGGCAAGAGCACCGCAGCGAAGATCATTGCAAAAAAGCTCGGTGTGGATTACGTGGACACCGGGGCGATGTACAGGGCCGTAGCCTACAAAATGAAAGAAAACAACATTGCTGTCAGCGACGAATCCCTTCTGATCAAGATGCTTTCGGAAACGGACATAGATTTTTCGGAAGGGGACGTCGTGCTGGACGGCAGGATAGTAAGCGAGCACATCAGGACGCCAGAGATGTCAAAGCTGGCGTCGGACTGCTCTGCTCTTTTTGCCGTGAGGGAGAAGCTTGTGGCGCTGCAACGGGAGATGGGCAGGAAGAAGAGCATCGTAATGGACGGCAGGGACATAGGGACAAACGTCCTTCCCGACGCCGAGTTCAAGTTTTTTTTGACAGCCAAAGCAGACGAGAGGGCTAGGCGGCGGCACAGGGAGCTTGCAGAAAAAGGCATTGAAACGCCATTTGAAGAAGTTTTGAAAGAGATGGTAGAACGCGACGCCAACGACGCCACCAGGAAGCTGAACCCCCTCAAAAAAGCCGACGACGCGATTGAGGTAGACACAACGGATATGACGATAGAAGAAGTTAGCGAATATCTTATTAGTGTAATCAAAGGAGGCGGAGATGGCAACGGTAAAACCATTTAGGGCAGTGAGGCCGGGCGAAGGCTACGCGGAGCGAGTCGCGGCGCTTCCCTACGACGTGATGAACAGGCAGGAAGCGGTTTGCATGGCTTCGGGCAACCCGTACAGCTTCCTGCACGTGAGCAGGGCAGAAATAGACGTTCCCAGCCAAGTGGACCAATACTCGGCAGAAGTGTACGAAAAGGGAAAAGAGAACTTGGCAGCCTTTATTTCAAAGGGCGTCATGGTCAGGGAGCCAAAGCCTGTCTTTTACGTGTACAGGCAGGTCATGGGCGGCCGGGCGCAGACAGGCATAGTGGGGTGCGTGGCAGTGGACGAATACGAGGACGGCACGATTAAGAAGCACGAGCTCACCCGGGTTGAGAAAGAGGTCGACAGGATAAACCACTTCGATGTCTGCAACGCCAACACCGAGCCGGTTTTCCTTACTTACAGGGAGGACAAGAGGATAAAATCGCTGACCGAAGGTTTCATCGCAAACCATGAGGCAGAGTACGACTTTACGCTGGCGGACGGCGTTCGCCACGTGCTTTGGCGCATTGCCGACGACAACGTTATAGGCTCCATCTCAAACCTGTTTCGGGAAATCCCGAGCCTTTACATTGCAGACGGCCACCACAGGAGCGCTTCCGCGTACAAGGTCGGCGTCAAGAGGAGGGGGCAAAACCCTGGCTACGACGGCAGCGAAGAGTTCAATTTCTTCATGGCTGTTGTTTTCCCCGACACAGACCTGAAAATATACGACTACAACCGCGCGGTAAAGGACCTTAACGGGAACACTGCGGAGGGGTTCATCGGCAAGATAAGGGACATCGGCTTGACAGTGGAAGAAAAAGGCAAAGAGGCGTATGCACCGGAGCGGAAGCACGTCTTTGGAATGTTCCTCGATGGAAGCTGGTACAAGCTTTCAGTGCCCGAGCAGCTGATACCGGACGACGTGATCGAGTCCCTTGACGTGTCGCTGCTGCAAGACAAAATCCTAGGGCCGCTGCTCGGCATCAAAGACCCGAGGACCGACAAGCGGATCGACTTCATCGGAGGTATAAGGGGGCTTTCAGAGCTGGAAAAAAGGGTGGGCTCTGACATGAAAGTTGCATTTGCCGTCCATCCCGTGGACATCGGCGACCTGCTCAAGGTTTCAGACAACGGCAAGATTATGCCGCCGAAATCAACTTGGTTTGAGCCCAAGCTGGCAAGCGGGCTGTTTTTGCACGAGCTTTAGGTGAAAAAGAAGAAAAACAAAGATAATTAATTTAATGGATTTATTGACATCGCGAAATTTATACCATATAATTACCTTGGGTGATTAAATATGAGCGTGTCAAGATTTCAGATTATCGAATATGATAAAGTGCTGGTTTTCGCAAAAGACCTTAAGGTAGCAATTGATTCCTTCCACAAACGAATTCCGATGGATGGGACAGATGTGATCTTGACGTGGGATGATTTGAAAGATTATGCGGGAAAATCTCTTGATATTATCAGCAACAGACGGATCGCTATGGATGGCGATGGGTTTGTTAGCACTATTAACAATATTCTCGGCAAAAGAAGAGAGAGAATTTTAAGGCAAGTGCTTAAGGAGTACAATTCGGATATTTACCACGGATTATAATTATGGCTTGCATGGGAATGCGGCAGTATGGTGCCAAGTCGTAATATCGGTTGGTGCTTCGTTGTAACAGCAGGGACCATCTTGAGGAGGAGGAGTAAACACTATGACAAATGAACAAATCGAAGAAGCAGTCAAGCAATTTGAATCGGACTTTCAAAATGGCAGTTTTGTTAAAAATACATCTCCCAATGACGGAAAAGACTATCATCGTGAGCTAGAGGCAAAGGACCACGAGGCATTCGAGGTTTATATTGGCTCAGATTTCTTTAAATTTCTAAATAGAATTGATGTGTAGCTTATGAGTTAAGGGCAGAGCTTATGGCGAGAGAGGAAACGAATTACAAATATTTATTGAAACATTTTAAAATCGAGACCATTGTTGATCGGTTTTGATTTCTACTGATTGAATCTGACCATTCCATTAATGCACTCGGGCTGGCTGGTAAAGTTAAAATTGACACACGTACTTTGGCGTATA
>WRJV01000215.1 GCA_009778415.1 Clostridiales bacterium
CAATGCGAGTATAGCTTCGCTGAAGCATACTCAAGTGTTGCAGAGGCAGCGCAGGGCACGAGTTTCGAGGGTGTGGCAATGTACATGGCAGAGCATGATTTTGATTCAGAAATAAGAAAGACGCACATGCTGATCGATGAACACATCGAGCTGCTTAGAAGATGGGAAACGCAAACAAATACAGTATATGTGGATCCGTACAATGACATTGGAGCTGTAATAGATTTTGAGCGCTTGTATTATTTGTCAAAAACTGGAATCGGCCCAGACAGTGAAAAATGGACGCAGTTCAAATTATTAACAGCGTCGTTAGACGTACACGGACATTCCTACCCCATTACACGCGACATATTGAGAGACCGCCTTGACAATCCTTCGCGTGCTTGGAAGCTGGCTAAGAACTATACTCTCACGGATTACGTCACAGCGCGCATGAATTGGGAATATGTGAAGGAGACAATTGACAAGTACCTTGAGGATACTGACATTTCGGACGATAAAAAACAGTGGGCGTCACAGTATATGAAAAGCGACCCGTACGGCAATATGTGCAAAAGGCTTGCGGATAGGGGAAAGGCGTGGGACGGCACACGTTTAAAAGATTGAACCTAGCCGACTAAAATGGCAGGTGCGTGTACTTGGCATGCATACCCTATGAGATTGCGGGGCACAGTTTTTTAGCTTATCTTGAGAGGAATTCATTTCCGAATCTATCACAACACATATAGCTGACATTAAATCAAAGCTGCTTAGTGACTTAGGGGTTCGCAGCGCATATAAAAAACAAGTTGCTAATATCCCTAAGCCGCAAACCACCGCGCTTGTGCGCGGTGCGCGGGCGCCGCCCACGAATTATACGCGCCGAGATCGCGAGGGGACAATTAGAAAGGGAGTAAATCACATGGACAATAAAACGTATATATTGAAAGAAAGATTCATAATTAGGGCCTCATGAATAACTGCTCAAATTTAGCGTACCGCCGAATCAGCCCTTGCAGGAAGGCTCGTTTGCCAAAATGTGGCATTTTTCAATGCCGCAAACCTCCCGAAACAGTGTTCCGTTCCTGCTTTCAACCATGTTGCGCTCCAGCCCGTCTTGGCGGGCAAGCTCTTTCACGGCGTCTTCGCTTTCGCCGGCCTTGCGCTTGCCGAGCCTTGGCCCTGAAAGCCGTATGCCGTTGTATTTGCAGAATTTCAGGTTTTTCCCCGAATTCCACAGGAGCCCTCGCCTTGCCCCTCACAATCGGGCGCGCGTGGGGCTGGCGCAGGCTCACTATCCTGCCCGCCACGGAATGCTTGTCTTCCCTGAGCATTTCTTCCTGCTGCCTCACTACTTCCTGTATCGTCGCAAGCCTTTTGAGCCGTTTGGCTTTCAACGGCTTTGAAGACTCAAGCATCAGGCACCCCAATGTTTCAAGGTTCTTCTTGACGTATTCGAGCTGATCGCTGACGGCCTGCTTGACTTCGCCGGCTTTGTGCCTGCGGACCACCGTGATTTTCAGGTACGCTTTCCGCGCTTTCCTGCGGCTTCGGCGGCTTCGCCCTCCGGTATATTTCCTCGTTGACTTTCCCTATGAACTCCGCAGGGAACCTCAGCCGGAACAGAACCATCGTCGATTCGTCGAAAAGAGGCTCGCTTCTGAACGCGCTAAGGCCTAGAAAATACTGCATGTACGGGTTCTCTGAGATGTTTGCCAGCGTCCTCGCGTCTGTTATGGCCTCGTGCTCTTTTATGTATATGGCACCGAACGCAATTCGCGCACACGCGCTTTTAACTCTGCGGTCTCGTTTTCGTAGTCCTTCGAGAGCTCGGCAAACCGTTCATCGGTCAGCTTCCCCGTAACGCTGTCCTCATAAAGCCGCTTAATTATCAAGCTAATCTCGGACAAGCGTTTTTCGGCTTTTGCAAGTTCTTTTTCATACTGCGCCAGTTGCTTTTTGTATTGTCGCTTCCCGTTTTGCTGAGGGCTTCCACAAACTCCTGCTCGTGGTCTTTTGCCAGTCCCGGTCCCGCCATACATGCAGACGTTCCGCTTCTCCCTGACAAACTCCAATGATTCAAGCTCTTTCAACCCGCTCTATGGCTGCACCGTAGCCTGCCAAATTCGGAAGCAGCGGGTCCAAACGCGGCAAATCCGGCCGGTCAAGCGGCGGCAGCTCAGGGATGCCCATGAACAGCCGCCTGTGCAGCGCTGTGAGGCTGTCCGCGTCAAAAGCATTGCAGCTGACTGCCTGCGCCACAGTTGCCGTTGCGCTCTCAAAGCTTGTCCTCTTTGTCAATCCGGCAAGCATTTTGACGATGTTTGAAGCGTCGCTGGTTTTGCCTTTGGCAATGTATTCCTGAACCACGTCGGGCAGCATGCTGTAGATGCCGCTGTATTTTACCGCCCTTGGCCTCCTTGAAAGCTGTTCCAGGCTAGGCACCCAACCCATTTGGGCGACGTCGAGTATTCGTGCCTGCCTTTCTCAAGGCGCATGAACCCGTAGCCGTCAGCTTTTGCCACCAGGTGCTTTGCCGTGTCGAATTCGTTTTTCGGCAGCGGCATCAAAGCTGCACTGTCTTTTTCGAAAAGGCTTTCAATGCAGGCGCCTTTTGTGCAATGGCTCCTTTTCGCGCCGGCATCGGCAAGGGCAAGCAAATGTTTGTTGTATTCGTCAAGGCTCTTGAACTTAGGGGCCGGCACAAGCATGTTTCGCCTGTGGTACCCAACTTTCCCCTCGGCCGGCCCTTTCTCGTTTCCGGAATCAGGGTTGCAGAATATTGCAGTGAAACCATAATGTTCGGCAAAACGCGCGAATTTTTCAGTCAGCTTGCGCTCGCCGCCGCTTAGTATGGAGGCAACCATTGACGAGGCGTTGTCAAACCAAATTTCAGGCGGCACCCCGCCAATGTGCCGTTTTCATAGTAGTCGGCGTCGCCGAAATCGGCCTGCGCTTCGCCCGGCTTGTGCTCGAGAGGCATGGCGCACTCCCGCTTTTCGCCGAATATCTCCATCTTCCTCTTTTGAACATAAGCGTTAACTGTTTCATATGAGCAGTCAAATTTGCCCTTTTGTCATTGGCCAGCCATCCGTCGATTGTCTCCTTGAACGGATCGATTTTTGACTTGGCGCTTCCTTGAAATGAAGGCGCCAGCTCGTTCCAGTCATCTGTGTTAATGACTTTCCGCACCGTTTTTCTGTCATGTCCGGTGTCGTGCGCTATTTCTGTTATAGTTTTTCCATTGACAAAATACAAATCTCTGACAAGCTTTTTTCTAGGCATTGCGAGCATCCTTTCTTTAACCTCCTTGTCTTTATTCATTCAAAACAAGGATAATATTGATTGAGACTGCCCGCAATGTTTTATTTGCAATTCCGGGTAATTTGTTTTACAATAGTGGGGAATTTACTATGCAATTCCGGGTAATTATATTTTACAATAAATAGCATGTGAAGATAATGGAGGGACGACAAATGACAGGAAGCAGAAGAATCCCTAAAAAGTCCATAAACAGAGTTGTGCTAGTGCCGACGGTTGCATTTTTTCTTATGATAGGAGTTTTTTATATTATACTTGGAGCGTGTACAGTGAAATACGGCATGCCAACCGTTCGGTTTGATAAAGACCCTATTTTGCACATATACCCGAAAATTGAGAAGGTTGACAGCGTAGTTTGGATCGCAGATACATTTGGGAGCATTGATTTTGGGTTAAGCGAATATTGGATCAAAGGTTACATCAAGCTTTCTGATGATAACACTGAGATAGCTAATTTTCCTGAATGGGAACCCGATGCCAATTTTACCCCGGATTTTTTGCCGGATGACATAAACATTGACGGCGATATTTGGCTTAGAAGCGAAGCGTTTAATAAACTTTATGAAGGGGATGTAATGTTTATAACTGAGTTTCATTTTTCACCAAAAAATTTACTCCTTTACTTCGTTACTGAATCAAATTGAACATAGCCGACTAAAATGGCAGGTGCGTGTACTTGGCATGCATACCCTATGTTTTTTGCCGTGCCTCTGGCAGATGGCTATTTAAGTGTTGAAAAAAGACAGTTTTCAGGTTATACTAATACTTGACAGATTATTATTGTCGTGATGGTACCAATGGGTTGTGGGCGATAGCCCTCGTTAGTTGTTCCCAAAGAAAGAGTTTTTCATCTTTGAAATTAATGTAATGAATTGTTAATAATCAGATTAGGCCTTTATTAAGAAATATAAAGTATCATTATTTATGAACATGAAAGGTGAATTGCTATGAATATCCTGATATGCGACGACGACAAGGAGATCGTGAACGCCATTGAAGTGTACCTCAAGAACGAGGGGTACGAAATATTCAAGGCCTATGACGGCCTTGAAGCCCTCGACGCGATCGAAAAAAACGACATCCACTTGGTGCTGATGGACATCATGATGCCAAAGCTGGACGGAATGAGGGCAACGATGATGATAAGGGAGGAAAGGAACATACCCATCATCATGCTCTCGGCAAAATCAGAGGATTACGACAAGATAACTGGCCTGAACATGGGCGCGGACGATTACATAACGAAGCCGTTCAACCCGCTTGAGCTCATCGCCAGGGTGAAGTCGCAGATCAGAAGGTACACGAACCTTGGGAGCATTGAGAAAAAAACCGGGATATTCAAAACGGGAGGGCTTGAGGTCGACGACGAAAAAAAGATGGTTACGTTGGACGGGGAGCAGGTTGTAGTCACGCCTATCGAGTATGGCATTTTGAAGCTGCTTACCGAAAACGCGGGCAAAGTGTTTTCAATGGACCAGATATACGAGAAAGTATGGAAGGAGCCGGCGTTCAACCCAGAAAACACAGTGGCAGTCCACGTGCGGAGGATTCGGGAAAAAATCGAAATCAACCCGAAGGAACCAAGATATCTAAAGGTGGTGTGGGGTATTGGATACAAAATTGAAAAAATCAAATAAGTTCATCTACAAAACAATGTTTTTACTGTGCATTATCAGCTTCATGGCGACGGCGCTCGGCGTCGTGTTCAGCGTGTACCTCGTAAACAGCAATGGGCTGATAGCGGGGGATTTCCGGGCACTTTACTTCCCAAACGACTATCACAGCATTTACTTGTCAAAAATATGGGCTCAAAACGAAGCAGAGCTCATACTGTTCCGAAACCAGATTTCCCTTTACCTAGGCATTGCCCTGCTCTGCGCAGCCGTGGCGGCTATATCGTTTGCCTACCTGTGCAAGGCGGTGGGCGACCGGGATGAAAACGGGAACGTGGTGCTCAAGGGGGTCGACAGGGTCTACACAGAAATTCAACTCTTTGTGATAGCCGTCATGCTTGCGGCAGGGGGCCTCCTGTTCGTAAGGCTCACCGTTTTGGCGCTTCGCGACGCGTCCCCTGCAAATGGGCTCTTAAGACAAAGAAGCTTGATGGTCAATTTTTACGAACCTTCAGTCATTGCAGTGGTCATCGCGTGCATCATAGGCACAGTCGCCGCGTACGTGGGCCTCTGGATGTGCATGTCGTGCATACGGAAGATAAAAGCGAAGCGGTTCGTCAAGCAGTCCATTGTCGGCAAAGTGTTCATTTCCCTCTACGAAGCCCTGTTTGCAGGCGGGAGCTTGATGAGGAAGGTGATGCTGGTCGCCATACTGGGCTGCCTGCTTTCGGCGACTGTTGTGCTGTTTCCGGTAATGCTGGTGCTGTTGTTTGTGTTCATGCCGAAACTGGTGAAAAACTACGAAGAAATCAAAAAAGGGGTAGACGAAGTCAGGCGCGGAAACTTGGAGTACCAGATACCTTTCACAGGAAGCGGCGAATTCGGCAAGCTCGGGGCAGGGATAAACGACATTTCCCAGGCGTCAAAGGACGCAGTGCAAAACGAGATGAAAAACCAGCGGATGAAAGCGGAGCTGATCTCAAACGTGTCCCACGACCTCAAGACGCCGCTAACGTCCATGGTCACCTACATCGACCTGCTGAAAACAGAGGGCCTGGCAAGCGACAACGCACCGGAATACCTCAACGTGCTTGACCAGAAGACAGGGAGGCTTAAGCAGCTGACCGAAGACCTCTTTGAGGCGGCGAAGGCTTCCAGCGGCGCGATGCCCGTAAAAAGGGAGAAAGTCGACATGCTTTCGCTGGTCAACCAAGGCCTTGGTGAAATGGACCAAAAGATAAGGGAATCAGGCCTGGAGATGATAGTCAAGGCAGAGTCGGAGAAGTACTACGCATGGGCAGACGGGCAGCTCATCTGGAGGGTGTTTGAGAACCTGCTGGGGAACGTGCTGAAATACGCGCAGGCAAACACAAGAGTGTACCTTGACATGTCCGAGCAAGGGGCGGCCAACAATCCGAAGCTGATCGTGCTTGACATAAAAAACATTTCGCGTCAACCGCTCAACATTGAGGCAGACGAACTGCTGGAGAGGTTCAAAAGAGGGGACGAATCCAGGGCAACGGAGGGGAGCGGCCTGGGCCTTGCGATTGCCAAGGATCTGGTAAAGCTTCAAAACGGGTGGCTTGACATCAAGATAGACGGGGATTTGTTCAAAGCCACCGTGATGCTCGAAAAAGCTGACTGACTTTTTGGCGCATAAATCGGAGGGGACAAAAAAGATGGGCAGCAATTCGTACAACTTTGAAAACAAATTCATTGTAACCGCGCCTGCGAACTGGTCGCAGAAGCCTGGACCGGACGACCACTTGGTTTTAGGCAAATCGGGCTATGAGGTGATAGTCGTCAGGCGGGAAAGCATCAGAAAAAGCGGCCAAAAAAACCTGGACGAGCACATGAACGGCATGAGGGAGAACGCAATCAAGTTTCAGCATCTCAACCAAGTGAAGATGTCTTCAATCGAACCGTTCAGCACGCCGGCTTACGGCGGTAGAATCATGACATACGCTTTTCAGCTCAACGGCAAAATGTCGGAGGTGACGGTTTTTGCGCTCCAGACGGAAAAGTACTACTATTTTCTCGTGCTGCATGCACCCGCAGACTGCCAGCCGGAGACCCTGAACGATTATTTTGACGTGGTGAACAGCTTCAGGGTCATCGACGAGGTTGAAGCGGTTCAATTTCATTGAGCCACAGACTGCAGTCGGCGTCGCTGGGCATTTGCCAGCTCCCCCTCGGCGACAGGCAGACCGGCACGGCAAGCGGGCCGTCAGGCATGCAGCTGCGCTTGAACTGATGGCTGAAAAACCTCCTGTAAAACACCGTGAGCCATTTCTTTATGGTTTCGCTGCTGTAATCGCCGGAAAACGCAGTGTTTGCCAGATACAGCAGCTTTTCGGGCGAAACGCCGTGCCTCAACGTGTGGTATATGAAAAAATCGTGGAGGATGTACGGGCCCACTTC
>WRJV01000216.1 GCA_009778415.1 Clostridiales bacterium
CGGAACAACGCAAGCGAAACAAGTGCCTTGTCTTTCCTTAGAAATGCATAAAACACATATGCAATCAGTGCTGTCGTGCCGGCAGAGAGAAACGCTATGCCGGCAGCATGCGTGTCCGCATGCGCCACTCGGGTCACACCGTAGATCAGCGCACCCGATGTGGCCGCCAGCAGCATGACGCCGGGCCAGTCCAGCTTGGCTGATTTGTCGCTCGCCTCGAATTTCGGCAGTTTCCACTGCAGCAGGGCCAAACCAGCTGCACCAATAGGCAAGTTCACGAAAAACAGCCAGTTCCACGGCAAATACTGCATGATCAATCCGCCCGCGACAGGCCCTATGATAGGTCCGAACACCGCAGGTATCCCGACTATGGACATCAACTTGCCAAAATTGCCGCTGCCCGCCAGTTGGATGATCAGCGTCGTCAGCGTCGGGATCAATATACCTGCCGACAGCCCCTGCAACAGGCGAAACACGATCAAGCTGCCTATGTCCCACGAAAATCCTGCCAGCAGCGAACCCAGCAAAAACGCGGCAAGCGAACCCATAAATATCTTCTTCCCGTCCATTCGCCGAAGGAGCCAGCCAGAAAACGGGACTGCAATGCCCAGCGCCAGCACGTAGCCGGTCACTGCCCACTGCACGACTGGCAGGCTTGTGTCAAAAATCCTCGCAAGGCTGTTGACCGCCACATTGACGATGGTTGTGTCCAGCATGGGCGGCAGTGCGCCCAGCACCATAATAAGCGCGATTGGCGCAATGCCCTTTGGCAGTTTGTCTTTTTGTAGTTTGTCTTTTGTTTGCTGGTTTCCCGCCATGTTCTCACCTCCGTGCCCGCAATTTAAAGAACAATTTGTATCTTATTTGCATTGTATACCTTTTCAGAATAAAAGTCAACTTGTATCTTAATGATTTTTATGATAGAATGAATACACCATAATGCGAAAGGCAGAAGCACCCATGACCGCAAAAAACACATACCGCAAGCGCGGTGGCCGGCTGCTGGAAAGCATCTACGACGCGGCGGTTGAAATCATACGAAGCGAGGGCTACGGCAACCTGACTTTTCTGCGGGTTTCAAAGTTGGCGCACACAGGGCGGACAGTGCTGTACAGGCGTTGGGCGACCCCGCTTGAGCTGGTCCGGGAAATCATGGCGTACCGCTCAGAGCAGGCGTTGGGCGGCGAGTTGATCGACTTGATAAAGGACACGGGCAGCCTGCGCGGCGACCTGCTGCACCTTTTGGATTTGTACCAGAGGGTTTACGTCAGCGTGGGCCCAGAAATCATGAACGCCATGCTGTTTGAAATGAGCCAGGGCAACGCGAACA
The DNA here is from genome assembly GCA_009778415.1 of Clostridiales bacterium. GTDB lineage: Bacteria > Bacillota > Clostridia > Peptostreptococcales > Anaerovoracaceae > WRJK01. Next base: position 1,331 of record WRJV01000216.1, read on the forward strand.
TTCCAACGATAAAAAGCGACATCGGCTTTCGGAACGTGCAAATGATGGAAAAATTGCTGGGTTTCGCCAGCGAGCGGGGCGAAGAAATAAAACCCCTTGGCGGGATAGCGTTGACGCTCCCGTTTGATTTGGTCCGCATGAGCTTTTTGTGGGAGCGGCGGACGCTCGATCAAAAAACACAGGAACAATTAGTCGATGAGGTTTTGTTGCCGATATATAAAGGGTAGACGCAAGGAGAAGAGCCATGTTCAAACACAATGATTTTATATTTTACCATATCTACACGTTTTCGCTGGCGGGAGCTCCGTTTCGCAACGATTATTCGCAAACTGGCCATAAACTAGACGAAATAGCCAAATGGATCCCCCACATCAAAAGCCTGGGCTGCAACGCCGTGCTGCTTAGCCCGGTGCTTAAGTCCATGTCGCACGGCTACGACGTAACGGACTATTTCCAGATCGACAACCGCATCGGCACAAACACCGAGTTCAAGGAGCTTGTCCGCCGTTTCCACGAAAATGGCATCTGCCTTGTGCTTGACAGCGTGTTCAACCACTGCGGGCGGGATTTTTTCGCCTTTGAGGAACTAAGGCAAGGCAAAAGAGAAAATGCAACATGGTTTTCCGGGGTGGATTTTGGCCGGCAAAGCCCGGCGGGCGACTATTTTACCTACGACTGCTGGAGCGGGCATTACGAGCTAGTGAAATTCAACTTGCGCAATGCGAAGACGAGGGAATACCTGCTGGGCGCAGCCCGGTTTTGGATAGAGGAATTTGACATTGACGGAATGCGCCTTGACAGTGCAAATGTCATGGATTTTGATTTCATGAGGGACCTGCGCAGCGCCGCAACATCCATCAAGCCTGATTTTTGGCTGATGGGGGAAGTTGTAGCGGGCAATTACCCGCAATGGGTCAACGACAGCATGCTTCACAGCGTGACTGGTTACCAGCTGTACAAGTCGCTTTTTTCCAGCCACAACAGCAACAACATGTACGAACTCGCTCATACGGTTTCTCAGTCTGCCCCAAACAACGGCCTGCCCCATTACAATTTCCTCGACAACCACGACCAGCCGCGCATAATAGACAACGTAACAAACCCTGCGTTTTTAAAAACGCTGTACCCTCTGCTCTACACGCTCCCTGGCATCCCGTCAATATATTATGGAAGCGAATGGGAAATCCACGGCAAAAAAGAAGGCGGCTCCGACCAGCCGCTCAGGCCATACATCGACATAGGGAACGCGCCTGCTGATACAGACGTCACCCGGCTGATCCGCAAGCTGGCTGAGATAAGAAGCGCCCACCCTGCCCTGAAGTACGGAAGCTATCAGCAGGTTTATTTGCAATACCGCAGGCCGTTTGTCTTCGAGCGCCGCTTTGAGGGTGAACGGATTCTTGTGGCGGTCAATATTTCAGACAGCGTTGAAACCGTAAATGCAGGAGAGGCAACCATGTGCGATCTCTTGTCCGGCGAAACTGTGAACACGGCAGAACTCACAATTCAGCCGCATTCGGCAATGATCTGCTCCCCTTGGCCCATCGGGCAGATAGAACACTAAATAATTGTCAACCCCCGAATTTGACGCACACCCAAATCATGTGGTAAACTGCCTTCGCATATTCTCTCGCACCTCTTTTGCGGACACGGTTCTGCCCGCGTCTACCGAAGCTAAGCCTTTTTCGATTTCGGCGTCAAACTGCCCCGACACGATCCTGCTCCCGTTTGTCGTCTTCTCGACGCGAACCTGTTTTTCAATGCGCTCCTTCAGTTCCGGCACGTGGGAGATGATCCCGATGACGCGGCTCTGGCCGGCCATGTCTGAAAGCGTCCTGACCGCAAGCTCCAAAACTTCCGAATCAAGGGAACCAAAGCCCTCGTCGATGAACATGGTGTCAAGGTGGACGCCGCCGGCGCTCTGCTGTACCACGTCGGACAGGCCAAGTGCAAGGGAAAGGGACGCCATAAAAGACTCTCCCCCCGATAAGCTGCCTGCCGGGCGGGCTTTCCCGGTGTACGCGTCGAGCACTTCGATCTCTAGCCCAGTCTTAATGCGCCTGTCGCTGATTTCTTCTTTTCTGTGCAGCGAGTAGCGGTCCTGGCTCATCAGTCTGAGGCGTGAATTCGCAGCAGAAAGAACCCGTCCGAAATACGCTATTTGGGCATAAGTTTCAAAATCGCGCCTGCCGTTTGCCGCGTCCGACAGCTGTTTCACGGCAGCGAAGGTTTTTTCTGCCTTTTCAAAATCGGCGGCGGCCCGGCCAAGCTCGCTTCGCGCTTTTTCGGTGCTGCCCAAACTGTTCATTATTTCGTCGCGCATGGCGTTTGCCGCTTTTGACTCGTCGTCCATGGCTTTGGCGTCTGCCTTAAGCTTGCCCAAATCAGGTTTTTCCTTGCCGGAAGTTTCCTCTTCCATGCGCTTTGCGTCTCGGGCAAGCTGCTCGCCCTTTTTCTCGAAATCCGCAATTTGCTTGGTCAGCCTTGCAAGCTCCCTCTCGTCCATAAGCGCGTTGGCATATGCTTCTCCATCAGCGAATCCGTGTGTTTTCAGGGCCTCGCGGTATATAGTTTGCGCTTCGCCCAGTGCCAGCGACAGTTTTTGCTCGTTTGATGACCGCTCTTTGACCAGCGTCTGCGCTGATTTCAGGGCTGCCTCTGCATCGTTCTTCCTTTTGGTCGTAGTTTCCCAGTCTCGGGCAAGTTTTGATAGGGCTTTCTCGTCAGCCCTTTTACGGGCTGCCAAGCCGTTTTCTGTTGTCTTGGCCAAATCGGTCAGCCCAGTGAGCGAGTGCTTCGACGCCTCCCAGTCATCTTCGGGCGAAAAAATGGAGAAGTCGCTGACAAACCGTTTTTTAAGCGTCTCAACCTCACTTTCAAGTGATGCGCTTTTAGGGACAAGCTCATCCCGCTTTTTAGTTGCGCTGTCTGTTGCCGCCTTCACTTTGGAAAGATCCTTTTCGGCCGATGCCTTTGCCCCGGCAAGGCCATCGGCTTCGGTTTGCGCTTTCATGCACGCCTTGGCAAGCAAGGTTTCTGCGGCTGCTGCATCTGCATTTGGGAAATGTGCAGATAAGCCCGTCATGAAACGCCCGGTCAGCGCATCTGCCGCAGACTTTATGGCTTCGCAACCCTTGGCTTTTTCTTCGCGCACGGCCTGAGCCTTGTCCTTCGCTTCACGCGCTTTTTTTAGCTTTGCTTCAGACACGTCGGCTTCCGGCAGGGCAGCCGGCGCAGGGTGGGCAGCCGAGCCGCAGACGGGGCAGGGCTCGCCTTCTGACAAACGGCTGGCGATGATGCCGGCTTGGTTTTTAAGGAACGACTCTTCAAGCGACTTGTGGGTGTCGTCTGCGCTGATGAAAATGGCATTAGCCGAGTTGAATTCTTTTTGCGCCCGGCCCAGTTCGCCCTGCTTGGCCTTTATTGCAGCGAGCTCCTCTTGGAGCGATTTTAGCGAACTGAGCTTCAATGTGCAGGTTTCCCATTGGCGTTTCAGCTGACTTAGCGTGTTTTGGCATTCTTCAAGCGGAGGCTGCGCGCTCAGCAACTTGAGCGCAACCTCCAATTCCCTTTGTATCCCGTCCAGCACGGTCTGCTTTTCCGATATTTCAGCACGGTTTTCCTGAAGCCGGCTTAACTCTTTTAGCTTCACCCTTGCGCCCTCGTGCTCATTTACAAGCGCCGCAAAGGCTTCCTGCGCCACCGCAAGGGGCGCAAGGCCGTCTATTGCAGAGGCTGCCTGCCGGGATTCTTCAATGGCGGCGGCCTCTTCCGTTTGGGCGGTTTTCAGGCCGGCTCTGGCTGCTTGGCAGGCAGCACCAGCTTTTCCCGCTTCATCAGCAAAGGGCTTGACCTTGCGGAGCGCCGTTTCTCCAAGCGCCGCGCGCTCATTGAGCTTCGCCATTTCGCCCGCCTTTGACTCGTGCGCACCGCAAGCGGCGCGAAGCGCAGCTAAAGACGCGAATTTCCTGTCCAGATCCTCGGCTATAGCAATGGCGGCTGCTGTGACCCTGCTGGCTTCCTTTAATTCCGCTAGCTTTTCTTCTGTTTTGAGCAAATCTGCCTTGTACCGCTTAATTGTATCTTCCCATTCCGCAAACACTGCTTCCCTTTTGTTGACGTCAACGCCGTAGCGTTCAAAATCATGGATGATCATGTCGCGCTTTTCGTTTTCGCGCCTAGCCAGCTCTTTCAGATGCTCCTGGAATTTCCTAAGCGCTTCCGTGCCAAATATACGCCGCAGTATCTTAACCCGCTCGTCCGTCCCGCTCTGCAAAAACCTCAGAAAGTCGTTTTGGGCTATCATGACGATTTGCGCGAACTGGCTCTGGTCAAGCCCGATAATCTCGGATATTTTGTCGTCGACGTTGCGCTTGCCGCTTACTGAAGTGCCGTTTGGCAATCTCAAAACAGCGTCCTGGCCCGACTTTTTGATGGTGCGTTTGATGTTGTAGATGCTGTCTTTGGCGGCAAATTCAAGCTCAACGTAGGTTTTTTCATTTTCAGTAGCGAAGTCGGAACGGAGCATCGGATATTCGCTGCGCCCTGTACCGGACGCCTTTCCAAACAGCGCAAAGGAGATTGCGTCAAATATCGTAGTCTTGCCCGCTCCCGTCTCCCCGGTTATGAGGTAAAGCCCGCTTTCGCCGAGTTTGGCGAAGTCCATTGCTTGGACGCCTGCATAGGAGCCAAAAGCGCACAGCTCCAGTTTCAGAGGTTTCATTCTTCATTCCCCCTTTCGAGGAGCCCTCTTGCGATGCCGGCCTGCTCCTCGCTCATTGCAGAGCCCTGCGTATCGAGGAAGAATTCGCAAAACAGGTCGTAAGCCGACAGCTTTTCCACTCTCTCGGCGCCGGCTGCCGCTGCCGCAACATCGATCTTGGTCCGGGAATTCTCAAAGCCCAGGCTCATTATGTTTGGGTACACGCTGCGGAGTTTGCCGAGCGGGTCTATGATTTCTGCCTCGTCTGTCAGGATTACCCGCAGGTAGTCCTCCCTGTCTGCCAGCTGCAACACATCGCTGCTTGTCAGCTTGTCAAGGCTGCCCTTGATTTCACGCATTTCGTGAATAGGCGCAAGCGGCACCGCAGTTGCGGCCACTTCGCCTTTCTTTCCGAGTTCCACTATTGTTACTGACTTTTTCTGCCGGATTTCGGAAAACGAGTATTTTACAGGTGACCCTGCGTAGCGAATGTGGGGCATGCCTGCTGCTTGCGCCCCGTGAAGGTGCCCCAGTGCTGCATAGTCGAATTTTTCAATTATTTCCGCGTTTACAGCATCAATCCCTCCAACAGGGTTCAGCTCCGAATCAGAGCGCACCGGCGTAGTCCCGTGCAATGTGTAGAACTGGTGCGAAACCAGCACGTTGCGAACCGAATAGTCGATATCAGCTGTTTCAATGGCTGCCATAAGCGCTTCGTCGTAGCTTTCAATTTCGCTTTCGCCGAGCAGCCCCCGCACCGAATAAGGCTTGATAAACGGCAGGAGCCAGAAATTCACGTCGCCGTGCTCGTCGGCAAGCGCTATTTTCCGGAGCCTGCCGCAAAATGCGCCGCAAAGGTGGATCCCTTGATCCGACAGCAGCCGGCTGGCGTAGGACAGCCGCTCCGGCGAATCGTGGTTCCCGGAAACTAGCATCACAGCAACTTCTTCCCGGGAAAGTTCAGTAAGGAAGTCGTCAAACAGCCGAACGGCTTCGGTCCCCGGAACCGCGCGGTCGTACACATCCCCCGCTATAACCACAGCCGCAGGGTGCTCTGTTTGAATAAGCCCGATTACCTGGTCAAAGGCATGGCGCTGCTCGTTAAGCATCGGGAAGCCGTTTACGCTTTTGCCGATATGCAGGTCGGCTAGATGGATGAATTTCAATGTTCAACAATCCTTTCTGCTTCTCTTGATGCGAGATACGCTTTAGTATAGCATACGAGAAGGTTTTTATCAATTTTATTTCAGCGGACGGTGCACGCGCACCGCGTACACACGCGGCGATTTGTGTCATTTACACAAACAATTT
>WRJV01000217.1 GCA_009778415.1 Clostridiales bacterium
GCGCACCGCGCATATGCGCGGTGTTTAGTGACTTAGGGACATTTTTTTCTTGTTTTTTATTTGCGCTACGAGCCCCTAAGTCACTAATTAACGTCAGCCGGGGTGATCAGTTTGACCTCGGCGAAGATTTCCCTGATGTCGGGGTTGTCGTAGGTCAGCGTACCGCCCTTGATCAGAGTATTGGCAAGGTCAACGGTCAGTTTGCCCATCTGGTCCGGGTACTGGGCCACCGTGCCGGCCAGTATGCCGGCCTTGATGGCGTCCTGCGCTTCAGGGTCGTTGTTGAAGCCGATCAGCACTATGTCGTCACGGCCGGCGTCGGCCAGCGCGTTTGCCGCGCCTACAGCCATCGGGTCGTTCTCGGCGAACACTGCCACCAGGTCAGGTTTTGAAACCAGCAGGTCCTGCATGATGGTGTAGCCTTCCTCGCTCTTGGAGTGCCCTGAGATTTCTGCGACCACGTTGAAGCCTGCATCGGTAATGTTGGCTTTGTAGCCCTCGCCGCGCCTTATGGCGTAGACGGCTTCTGGCTCGCACTTGATGATGGCAACGTTTTTGGAGCCTTCCTTGCCCCTGAGCAGCTTGGCTGCGTAATCGGCTGCCAGCTGGCCGCCCTTGTAGCAGTCCGATATGACGATTGCGTCGTAGTCAGCCCCGCCGCCGCCGATGTCGTCCACGATTACAGGGATGCCTTTGTCTTTGGCAGCCGCGACGATGCTGGACAGAGCTTCAGGCTTGCAGGGGGATATGATCAGTGCGGCAATGCCCTGGTTGATCAGGTTGATGGCGCCGTTGACCATTTCGGTTTCGCTGCTCTTTTGGTCATGCAGCTTGTACCCGTAGCCCAAAGCCTCGATCTGCTCCCTGGTTCCCCGCTCCATGATCTGGAAGAACTCGTACTGCATGTCGTACACGGAAAAACCGATGACGCCGGAAACTAGGTCTGTGGATTTGACCAGTGCCACCGGAGCATAGATCTCGCGTGCGTCGGCGTTGTCGTAAGTCAGCGTCCCGCCGCCGATCAGTGTATGGGCCAGGTCAACGGTCAGCTTGCCCATCTGGTCCGGGTATTGGGCGACTGTGCCGTCCAGTATGCCGGCTTTTATGGCGTCCTGCGCCTCCGGATCGTTGTTGAAGCCGATGACGATGATGTCGCTTCTGCCTGCGTCAGCCAGTGCGTTGGCTGCGCCTACAGCCATCGGGTCGTTTTCGGCGAACACCGCCACTAGGTCGGGGTTTGAAACCAGCAGGTCCTGCATGATGGTGTAGCCTTCTTCGCTTTTGGAGTGGCCGGAGATCTCAGCGACCACCTTGTAGCCCGCTGCGGTTATGTTGGCTTTGTAGCCCTCGCCCCTTCGTATGGCGTAGACGGCTTCAGGCTCGCACTTGATGATGGCGACGTTTTTGGAGCCGGCTTTGCCGGACATCAGCTCGGCTGTGTAGTCGGCAGCAAGCTGGCCGCCGTGGTAGCAGTCGGAGATGACGATGGCGTCGTAGTCCGCGCCGCCGCCGCCGATGTCGTCGACGATGACCGGAATGCCCTTGTCCTTTGCGGCTGCCACGATGCTGGACAGGGCTTCAGGCTTGCAGGGGGAAATGATCAGCGCGGCGATGCCTTGGTTGATCAGGTTGATGGCGCCGTTGACCATCTCGGTTTCGGTGCTCTTCTGGTCGTGCAGAAGATAGTTGTAGCCCAGTGCTTCAATTTGCTCCCTTGTACCGCGCTCCATTATCTGGAAGAATTCGTACTGCATGTCGTACACGGAGAACCCGATGGTCGGCCCGTCGCTGCTGCTATTGCCGCCACCGCTGCCACTGCCGCCGCAGCCGGTCAGCAGCGCTAAGACCAGCAGCGCACTCATGGCTAGTGTAAAAAATCGTTTGGTTTTCATTTTTCTTCGCTCCCTTTTAATATAATAATAAATTTATTGAATACAGTTTTTGTCAGGCCCTTTGGGCGGCCCTCGTTTTCGCCTCGCGGCGCGCGGCAGCCTTAATGCGCTGCACTTCGATCTGCCTCCTTATCTCGTTGCTTGAGAAAGCAAGCAGCAGTATGCTCCCCCGTATGATCCCGTCGTAGTATGGGTTGATCCCGAGAAGCGGCATGCACACCGTCAGTGTCGCTATGAAAAGGGCGGCAGAGATCGAATTGAAAATGCTGCCCTTGCCGCCGGCCAGCGCCGTGCCGCCCAGCACCACGGTCGTGATGACGTCGAATTCAAACCTTGGGAACATGCCGGGGTTTGCGGAGGCTACGAAGCACGTGTTCAAAATCGCGGCGATGCCCACAAAAAACCCCAGCAGGGTGAATATCAGGATCTTCGTCTTGTCAATGTGTATCCCAGAGGCGCGGCTGGCTTCCACCGAGTTGCCGATGGCCAGCGTGTCGCGGCCCAGTTTCATCTTTCGGAGGACGATGCCCCCTGCTATGGCGCAGGCGATCATCACGTAGAAAGAGAACGGGATGTGGAGGATTTTCCCGGTGCCCAGGTAATTGAAAATACCGTATTGGTCTTTTGTCATGACTTGGTTGATGACGATGGGGTTGCTGCCCGTGACAAGGTAGGCAGAGCCCCGGAAAACATAGAGGGTCCCCAGCGTGGCGATAAACGCGGGGATGCGCAGCTTGGCGACCAGCACCCCGTTCAAAAGGCCGCAGATTACGCCCATGGCTATAGTTATAAGGAATGCGGCAAGCATGCCTTGCCAAGGGATGCCCATGTACACTACCCCGTCCGGCCTGACCATGACGCCGACGGTCTCTTGGGGCGGCCTGTCGGAAAAAGCCTGAAGCAGCACGACGAACGTGCAGCCCAAGAGGGCCATCATGGCACCGATGCTCTGGTCGAAATGCTTTGAGGCGATGCACAATGTCATCCCGACGCCGCAGATGCCCATGAACGAGGCGATCTGCATGATGGACGCAAACGTGCTGAACTGCCGGAAGCCGGGCGCGTCCAAGGCGACCAGCAGGAGCCATAGGACGAGCAGTGCGTAAAAAATGATTAAATCCCGAAAATCAACCTTCTTCAGTACCCGTATCATTTGCGCGCCTCCTTCGTGAGCTCCTGGATGCCGCTTATTGCCAGCGCCAGCAGCAGGATGAGGCCTATGGCCAGCCTCTGGTATTCGTCGGAAAGGCCCAGGAGGTTGAGCCCGTTGCGTATGAGCGCCAGCATGACGGCTGCCACTAGGGAGCCCCAGACGTTGCCTTTGCCGCCGGCCAGGGAGGTGCCGCCCAAAATCGTGGCAGTGATGACTTCAAGCTCAAAGCCGACGCCAAGGGTGGCGGCGCCCTGCATTAGCTGCGACGAGGTGATCAACGCAGAAGCTGACGCTGTGGCGCCGGTCAGCATAAAAACAAAAATAAGCGTCCTGTCCACAGGCAGCCCGGAAGTTCTTGCGGAGGGCTCGTGAGAGCCGACGCTGCGCACGTACACGCCAAACCGGGTGTACCTGTACAGCAGATAGCCAACCAAAAAAACAAGCACCATCATCAGCAGCTGAACCAGTTGGATCTGCTGGCCGAAGACGGCGTAGTTCTGGGAAAAGAACTTGGCTTCTGGATTTGCGGTGCGGCTGATCATCTGTTTTGAGCCGTCGGTTGCAACAAGTGCCACGCCCCTGATGATGAAGCTCATGGACAGCGTCGCCACGAAAGTGGCTATCTTCAGCTTTGTGATGGCCAAACCGTTGAATACGCCGCACAGTGCGCCGGCAGCCAATGTGAGCACAGTGGCCGGGACGATGCCCAGCGTTGGCAGGGCGGCGGCCCACACGCATGTGGACAAACCTACGACGCTGCCGACAGACAAGTCGAAACCGCCCGAACAAATGGCGAATGTCATCCCCATTGCGGGAATAGCCACGATGGCTGAGCGGCACAGCACAGTAAGCAGGTTGCCGATGCTCAGCACGCTTGGGGCAAATATGGAAAACACGACCAGCGTCAAAGCCAAGATGGCTAGGATGCCGAAGCGCTCCCAGTAAAACCAGAACAGCTTAGCCTGCCTGCTCATAGCCCCACCCCCTCGCTGAAATAAGTTTCGGCGCCGGTGGCGCATCTCATGATGCGGTTTTCGTCCATTTCCCCCCGAAGTATGTTGCCGGTGATTCTGCCGTGGTAGACAACTAGGGTGCGGAAGCAGATGGACATGATCTCCGGCAGTTCCGAGGAAATCACCAGGATTGCGTAACCTTGCCGGGACAAATCCGCAAGCAGCCGGTAGACCTCTGCCTTTGCGCCGACGTCGATGCCCCGGGTGGGTTCGCACAGCACGAGCACCTTGCAGTTGGCGGCCAGCGCCCGGGCCAGCACGAATTTTTGCTGATTGCCGCCAGACAAGTTCATGATGCGCTGGTTTTCGCTTGCGTATTTCATGTCCATGCGCCCCGTGTATTCATCCAGCACTTCCTGCTCTTTTTTGCCTGATATCAGCCGGAATTTGGAAATCAGCCGCAGAATGTTCATAGTGAGGTTTTCCCGCACAGTCATCAGGGCGAAAATGCCGGCGTCTTTGCGGTCTTCCGTGACGAAGCCGATGCCGTTTTTGATGGCGTCCGCAGGGCGGCGGATACTGACTGCTTTGCCGTTCACGGCGATAGTCCCGGCGTCCGCCCGCAGCAGCCCGTAAATGGACTTGGCGATTTCCTCCCGGCCGCATCCCATGAGCCCTGCCATGCCAACCACCTCGCCTGCTTTTAAGGAGAAAGTGACGCCTGTGAACGCTTCTTTCTTTTCCAGGCCTTCAACTTCCAGCATGGTTTCGCCCAGCTGGCGGGCTGTGTATGTGTACATTTGCGAGATGTCGCGCCCGACCATCATTTCGACCAGCTTTCTTTCGTCGATCTCCGCAACGTTTTTTGTGCCGACGAACAAGCCGTCCCGCAGGACCGAAACCCGGTCTGCCAAGTCGAACACCTCGCGCAAGCGGTGGGAAATGTAAAGGATGGTCTTCCCGTCTGCCTTGAGCTTGCGGATGATGCCGTAAAGGGTTTCTACTTCCTGAGTGCTGAGCGCGGCGGTGGGCTCGTCCATGATGATGATTTCCGAGTTGTGTGACAGCGCCTTTAGGATTTCCACCATCTGCTGTTCTGAAACGCTCAGCATGCTGACAGTGTCGGAGGGTTTGATTTTCAGCCCTAGGCTGTCGATAAGCTCCTGCGTCCTCTGGTTGAGCACCCTGTAGTTGACGCATCCGGCGCGGCCGGGCAGGTCGCTGACGAAAATGTTCTCAGCCACGGTAAGGGATTTCATCAGGTTGAGCTCTTGGTAAATCACGCTGATGCCGCAGCGCAGGGCGTCCGGAATAGACCTGATCGCAGCTTCCTTCCCATCCATCAGGATTGTTCCGCTGTCCAAGCTGTAGGCGCCGCCCAAAATTTTCATGAGCGTGGACTTGCCTGCCCCGTTTTCGCCAACAACCGCATGCACTTCCCCCTTTTCAAACGCAACGCTTACATCCGTAAGCGCCTTCACGCCGGGAAAGCTCTTGCATATGTTTTTCACTTCACATACTGTCATGCCTTGCCCCCTGAACACTCATTTGCCTATAGTATAAAGCTTAACGGCGAGGGGGAAAATGGAAAATATGAAACAATGTTGATGGAAAATAGTAAACAAAAAATTCAAAATTTGATATCGGACAAGGCGTTTTCCTGATATTGAGAAGGCCAGAGGCCTGTGGATTTTTTGAACAATTTGGAAAAGTAGTAGGGGTCTTTGATGCCAACGAGCGCGGCGGCCTCGCGAACGAGCAACCCAGGCCTGGTTTCTAGCAGTTCCTTGGCTTTCTCAATCCGCAGCTTTGCAAGGTATTCCGTGGGGCTCACTCCGGCCTGCCGGCGAAACACCTTGCTGAGGTAGGACGGGACAAACCCGAATTTTGACGACAGAAGCTCGCTGGAGATGTCCTCGGCGTAGTGGGCGGACAGGTACTGCTCAACCTGGTCGATGAGGGATTTCTGCTCTATCTTGCCCTCGCCCAATGCGTACTGCTTGAATATCTGAGAAAGGTCGGATTTCAAGCCGGCCGGGGACGCTGCGCATAAAATCGCCTCGCTGATGTCCTCCCTCAGCGGCTTCATCCTTAGCGACAGCCGCCTGTCGTAGACAACGCAGCTCAGCAAATGCTCAAAGGCGGCCTGGGTCATGCTGCTTGACACAGCAGCGTCCACAACCGCTTCCACCGCTGCTTCGATTTGCTTTTCGTCACTGCCAAAGAGCGCTTCCGCAAGCGCTTCCGAAGGCAGCGAGGGAGGTGCGCTGCCGAGCCTTTGGGCGGGTTCCGGTTCGTACAGCAGTGAGCTGCGGCAGAGCCCAATCTGCGTGAAAACCCGCTTCCGTATGGTTTGGATGCCGGCTCCGATGCCTTCAAAATCCAGCGGTCCGGGCATGACGCAGAGGGTTTTTGGAAGGGCTGACAACTGAGTGACACGATCAAACATGCCCTCAGCCAGCGCGAAGGCTTTGCCCGGCGGGACGTTTTCAAGCAGGAACACCCTTTCTGCCGCTGCGCGGCCTACAAAAACCACCGCGCTCGAAGGTTTGTCCAGCAAGCCTCCGATCAGGAGGTATGGGTCGTGGCGCTGCCAGAACGCCGAGCCGGGGGAAAGGGCGTCGTCCGGGATCGCGGGCCAATGGCCTGCAACCGCCAGAACCAACCCGTAGGACAGGCCTTTTGAGAGCGAAAAGCCTGCTGCAGGCGTTTTCCCGCCTGCCCGCCAGGATGCTACCACGTCCTGCAAGAGGTTGCGGGCGAAAGCGTCTTCAAGGCGAACGAGCAGTTCGCGGAGCTTGCCTTTCGATATTGGCTTAAGCAGGTAGTCGAAAGCGCCCAAGCGAAGCGCAGCCTGAGTGTATGCGAAGTCCTGATGGCCGCTGAGGATCACGGCAAGGCAGTCAGGCCAGTCCGTGCGCAGCGTTTTCAGCAGCTCAAGGCCGTCCATCACCGGCATGCGGATGTCTGTAAACACCAAGTCGACCTGCGCCCGCCGCATATGCTCAAGCGCGTCTTGGCCGTTGGTTTCGCATCCTATGACCTTGAACGAAGGCGAGAGCTCTTCGATCAACCGCACGACAGCGCGGGCGATGGGGGGCTCGTCCTCGACGATCAGCACCCGGATCATGTCCTTGCCTCCTCTTTCGATGCGCCGTTTGCCGCCCTGCCTTTCATCGTGATGGCTGTGCCGGAGGGGCTGCACGGCTTGATTTCGTATGAGATGTCGCCGATCAGTTTCAGGCGCACGATGGTGTTCAAAAGGCCCAGCCCGCCGGCTTGCATCTCGCCGTAGTTTTTCGGCAGGTCCCCGGCGTACAGGGCTACGTCGTGCTCCAGCTTGGCAAGCCACGCCTCGTCAAACCCGCAGCCGTTGTCGGCGACGCGC
>WRJV01000218.1 GCA_009778415.1 Clostridiales bacterium
CCGCTTAGGATGGTCAGCACTTCTGGGAAGCCTGCGACCCAACTGAGCGCCCAGTCAGCAGGGGTTCTGCTCGTTTCCGCGCCTTTCCAGAATTCCGCAACGTTTTTCGGCAAAGCGTCGGTAAGGTAGCCGCCCTTGAGCGGTTCCATTATTACCACGGGGATGCCTTTGCTTCCTGCGTACTTAAGGCCCTCAACGCCGGCTTGCCATTTTACGTCCATGTAGTTAAGCTGTATTTGGCAGAAATCCCATTCATAGGCGTCGATTATTTCCTTAAACAGCGGCAATTCGTCATGAAACGAGAACCCGATGTGCTTTATTCGGCCCTCGCGCATCTTCTGCTCAAGAAAACCGAGTATGTTGAACTTCTTCGTGAGCTTCCAAAGGGGGTCGTTCAAGTTGTGAACGAGGTACATGTCTATCGACTGCACGCCCAGCCGGGCGAGCTGCTCGTCAAAAAGCCTCTGCAAGTCGGACTCTTCGTTCACGGACCATACAGGCATCTTGTCCGCAATGAAGACCTTTTCCCGATAGCCGTCTTTGAGGGCCTTGCCGAGCACCACTTCGCTGGTGCCGTCGTGGTAAACATGCGCGGTGTCCATATAGTTGACGCCGTTGTCAATGGCGTGGCGGATCATCCTTATGGCCTCTGCCTCGTCGATTTTCTCGCCTTCCAGAGTAGGCAGGCGCATTGTGCCAAACCCCAGCAAGGAAATTTTCTCTCCTGTTTTTCTAAAAGTCCTGTATTGCATCTGTGTCTCCTTTCATAATCCCTTCGGCCTTTGCCTTGTATTTCGCTACGGCTTCTATCAGCTTGGGGACAATTGCCCTTACGTCCCCGACTATGCCCAGGTCAGCCACTTCAAAGATGGCGGCGTCTTCATTTTTGTTGATGGCAATTATGAAGTCTGAGCCCTCCATGCCCGCTACGTGCTGGATTGCCCCGGAAATGCCGCATGCCAGGTACAGCTCGGGCCTTACGGTTTTTCCGGTCTGGCCGACCTGCCTGTCTTTTGGAGCCCATCCGGCGTCCACGTTCGCCCTTGAAGATGAAAAATCGCCACCGAGCAGTTCAGCGAGCTCCTTGAGCTTTCCGAAAAACTCGGGGCCACCGATCCCCCGGCCGCCGGACACAAGGCATTTCGCATCAGCGATGTCGGTGGTTTTGTGCGTTTCCCTGACAACCTCCTTTATGGCCACGTTCATGTCCTCCGGCGAAAAACCCACGTTCATCTCGCGGATTTCCCCAACCCTCGCAGCGTCCCTTTCAGCCATCTTCATCACGCCGGGCCTCACTGATGCCATCTGCGGCCTTGTTTTGCAGAGGATGGTCGCCATGATGTTCCCGCCAAACGCGGGCCGAGTCTGCATCAAGCCGGCATCAGCATCGCCGGGGGCAAGAGCCGACGTGTCGAGGTTGGTATTTTTGCTTGCGTATTCCACATAGTTTGAAAAATCCAAGTCGAGCCTGGTGCAGTCGGCCGTAAGCCCGGTACCGACCCTGGCCGCTACCCTTGGTGCCAGGTCCCTGCCTATTGAAGTGGCGCCGAAGAGCACGATTTCAGGGCTGCATTCGTTTATGACCGCCGACACCGCTTTCGCATAGGGCTCTGTTGCGTATTCCGCCAGCATGGGGTCTTCGACGAAAATCACGCCGTCGGCGCCGTACTCGATCAGTTCTTTAGCCTTGCCTTTTATGTTGTCGCCTAGTAGCATTGCGTATGCTTTCTGCCCGAGTTCGGAGGCAAGCCTCTTTGCTTCGCCTATAAGCTCAAGCGAAACCCTTGCGATTTCCCCGTCCCGCTGTTCAACTGCCACGTATATGTCGCTGCTCATTTTCGTTCTCCTCCATTGACGTATGGGCGGTGCCCGAGTTAGATGATGGGCGGTGCCCGAGCTAGATGATGTGCCGCTCTGCCATTTTGCTGATTATCAGGCTGACTGCCTCGTCGGCGGAAAGGTTCTTGTGCATCTCCCCGGCGCCTTTCGGTTTCTTGCCAAAAGACTTGTATACGCTGGTAGGCGAGCCGGCAAGGCCTATGCAGCTGGGGTCGAAAGTGCCAGCGAGGTCTTCAAAGCCGAGTGTCTGCACTTCTTTTTCGTAGGCTTCTACTGTGCCCCTTACGTGCATGTAACGCGGCGGTGCAAGCTCTGACAGAGCCGTGAGGAGGCACGGCGTCTTCACTTCCAGGATGTGGTACCTGTCCTCGAACTGGCGTTTTACGGTCAGGGCGCATCCGTTCACCTCGATGTCCTCCACATAGGAAACTTGCGGGATGTTCAGGTTTTCGGCAATCTGCGGGCCGACCTGCGCGGTGTCCCCGTCAATGGCCTGCCGCCCTGTTATTATCAGGTCAAAACCAATTTTCCCAAGTGCGCCGGCTAATATCTTCGCTGTGGCAAAAGTGTCAGAGCCGGCGAATTCCTTGGCAGTAATCAGGTATGCTTCGTCGCAGCCCATGGCGAGGGCTTCCCGGAGCGCAAAATCCGCTTGGGGCGGGCCCATGCTGACAACAGCGACGCTGCCGCCGGTTTCCTCCTTTATCCGCAGCGCGGCCTCGATCCCTGACTTGTCGTCAGGGTTTATGATGCTGGGCACGCCTTCCCGCATGAGCCTGCCGGTCTTTGAGTCCAGCTTCACTTCGCTGGTGTCCGGCACCTGCTTTATGCAAACGACTATTTTCATCAGATTTCCTTCCCTTTCAACTTGCGCTAAAACACCTTCATCGCGCCGGCAATGACCATCTGCATGACTTCCGAAGTCCCTTCGTAGATTTCCGTGATCTTCGCGTCGCGCAGTGCCCTTTCAACCGGGTATTCACGGCAGTAGCCGTACCCGCCCATTAGCTGGACGCATTCCCGGCACACGTCGTTCGCCATCCTTGAGGCAAACAGCTTGGCCATCGCGGCGTGGGAGCTGTAGTTTTCACCGTTGTCCCGCGCTGCGGCAGCCCTGTGGGTCATCAGCCTCGCGGCGTCTATCCTGGTCTGGAGGTCCGCAATTTTGAATTGGCTGCTTTGGAAAGAAGATATCCGTTTGCCGAATTGCTTTCTTTCCTTGGCGTATTTGACAGCCTCGTTCAAAGCGCCTTGGGCAAGGCCCACCGCCTGGGCGGCGATCCCGATGCGCCCACCGTCAAGTGCTTTCATCGCGATCTTGAACCCGTCGCCTTCTTTCCCCAGCCTGTTTGAGGCGGGGACCTCTACGTTTTCATAGGAAACCTCGCAGTTTGAAGACGCCCTGACGCCCATCCTCCTGATGTTGGGTCCGACGGCAAGCCCCGGAGCGCCTTTTTCCACCAGGAATGCGGAAATCCCCCTTATGCCCTTTGATTTGTCTGTCATGGCGAACATGACGAAGGTGTCTGCAAAACCAGAATTGGTGGTGAATATCTTTGTCCCGTTGATTGTGTATTTGTCATGGTAAAGGACCGCTTTCGACTGCTGCCCGGCCGCGTCGCTGCCCGCGTTTGGCTCGGTAAGCCCGAAGCAGCCAGTCTTGCTCCCGTCTACCAATGGCCTTAAAAACCTCTGCTTCTGCTCCTCTGTGCCAAAATTGTCGATGCAAGAGCAGGCCAGGGAGTGAACCGACATGGTCAGCCCAGTGGCGCCGTCGATTTTAGACACTTCCTCCATGCAGAGGGAAAACCCGAGATAGTCGCCGCCGGAGCCGCCGTAGGCTCTTGAAAAGGGGATGCCCATCAAGCCGTACTTGTGCAGCTTGCCAAGAAGGTCCATCGAAAACGTCTCGGTTTCGTCCATTTCCTGCGCTATAGGCCGTATTTCCGCTTCTGCGAAATCCCTGTACAGCTTCTGTTGAAGCAAATGCTGTTTTGACAGCTTGAAATCCATCGTCTGCCCTCCTGAATCCTATGCTATCGCGGGCGATGCCAAAAGCCCAGATGGGGCGGTGCCAAAAGCCCGGATGGGCGGTGCCAAAAGCCCGCCAATGCACAAATACAATTATAGCAGGACAGCGTACCTCTTGCAAGCATCAACACGCTTGAAATATCCCAATATTTGCATTACAATAGCTATCAGAGGCATTCGAGGAATGGGAGGGGGAGTCGACTTGATGGCTGCAGAAATCGAATTGACGGCAAAATTAAGAAAATACGCGGAAGACAGCGTCTTTTACCACGACCTGCCCGGCCTTGCGGCAGGGGGTTCTGTCGGCGCGAGCGCTTTGGAATTTCAGACGGCAGCAGGGTACAGAAACATGGATGCTGGGGAAATCCTGAAGCCCGGCGACGTTTTTCACATGGCTTCCGTCACGAAGCTCTTTACGGGCACGGCAATAATGATGCTCATCGAAGAGGGGAAGCTGGGTCTGGCAGACAAGATTGTCGAAATACTGGGCAACATGCCTATCGCAGATAAGCGATGCACAAAAGTGACCATTGAGCACCTGCTGACGCACACATCGGGGATTTTCGACGGCGGCAGCATGCTTTGGGAGCCCGGGCACAGGCGGTTTTCCTACAGCGACCTAGGGTATGAGCTGCTCGGGCGCGCGGCAGAGGGCATTGCAGGCAAGCCATTTGACGAATTGATAAGGGAGAAAATCCTTATCCCGCTTCAAATGAGCAATTCTGACATCAGAACCGGGGAACAAGTTGACATAAACAATAATACGGTTTACCCACATGCTAAAGGCAGGGACAAGAAGATCGCAACAGCGGAGCAATGCCGCTACAACAGGCAAGATGGCCCCAGCGCAGCACTGGTTTCAAACCTTGAGGACATGTCCAAATGGGCAAAAGCCCATCTTTGCGGGAAAAAACTGCTGAAGCCGGAAACCTACGGATTGGTATGGGGCGAGTACGCGCCCGTCCCAGGAAGCAAAGACCGCATCTGCATGACCTGGTTCAAACGAACGCAGGCCGGCTACGAGCTGTATGGCCACGAAGGGGCAGACAAAGGCTTCAGGTCTGGGTTTTGGCTTTGCCCGGAGTTGAAAATCCATGTCGCCGTCATGTCAAACATCGCATCTGCCCCGATAAGGAGGATGTGCGAAGAGA
Source organism: Clostridiales bacterium (assembly GCA_009778415.1). Classification (GTDB taxonomy): domain Bacteria; phylum Bacillota; class Clostridia; order Peptostreptococcales; family Anaerovoracaceae; genus WRJK01. Next base: position 5,022 of record WRJV01000218.1, read on the forward strand.
TTTTCTCCATGTTGCTGGCTATTCTTTGATGTATTCGAGGAACTCCTCAAAATCGTCGAAATCGCTTTGAATGAACTCGTACAGAACAGGCTCTTTGAACTCGTATTTTGAGACTGCCACAAGGAAACTCGAAAGCGGGCTCCTGCGCAGCCCCTTCTCCATAGCGTGTATGCCCTTGATGTTGTAGGCAGCGATCAGCAGCTGGCCGTAGTCGGTGACGTAGTAGAGCCCGAACACGTCTTCGTTGAGTCGAAACACCTTTCTGTTGACGTGATCGTTGTTTTTGTTGAAAGACAGGAACAGCCTCCCGTTCTCATGCACTGTGAGCAGTGTGCCGGAAGTAAGCTCGGCAAGGTTCACGTCGAATTCTTCAGGGGAGCTGATGATTTCGTAGACTGTCACATATTCAGGCCTGGAAAGCATCATCGCCGCTTCGATGGAGGAAACTTTCATGACGGAACGCTTCTCAAACGAAGTGATTCTCATGTTTGCCACAGTAAGCTCAGACAGGACGAGTACGTAAGCCGAATCGCTTTCTATCAGGGATTCGCACATATAGGAGATGCCAAAATCGTTCTCAAACAGGTCGATGGTATTCTTGCACAGCGTTGCGGCAGGCAGGTCCGGGTATATGTCCAAAGGGAACTTGGCGCTTGAAAGGAACTCGGCAGCTTCAAAATCCTTTACAAAGCACCGCATCAAAAAATAATTGATCGCCTGGTACGAAGTCTCTATATGGGTACACTGCTTCATGAACAGGTTCCGTTTCTCGCGGGCGTTCAGTTCAATCCGCCGGTCGAGGAGAAAGCCGTACTCCTTCTCGCCCTCCGGCATTGGTATGGACAGCCGGCGGTTCATGTCCACAAACGACTGTAAAAGAAATATGGCCTCCTTCTGGGTGAGGTCGACTTTTTCACCGCCAAGCCCCCCCATCAGGGCGTTTTCGATGTAGTTGATTTCGAGAATGTCGTTGCCGCAGATGCTTCGGTATGTTTCAAAACCGTATTCTTCGGCGTCAAAGTAGAAAAACTGGTGAAAATCGGAAAAAAGCTTGTCTGTTTCCAATTCCCAGTGAATGTAAAGCCCAACGACCCCCATAAGCCTTGTATCCGTTATGAAAGCCGACTGGAACGTTTTCTTGTCGCTCTCCGCAGGGGACGACAGGCCCCCTTTGATCAATCTGAAATTCCGGTTTGCCATAGGCCGATCCTTTCTAACGCGGGCGATGCCCGCAACCCACTCACTAACGTGATTATAATTAGTATACCCCAATTCTGCAAAATTACAATATCTGTTGACAATCAATGACCATAAGGTATAAAATAAATTGTAAAGTCAACAAACCTTATCAAGAGCGGCTGAGCAAACAGGCCCTTTGATGCAGTTAAAGCCTCTTCCTTGGGAGAGGTTCATTTTTTCAGCACAAATGGCAGAAAGGGAGAAACAGGAAATGAAAAAACTATTCACATCAGAATCAGTTACAGAAGGGCATCCCGACAAAGTGTGCGACCAGATATCAGATGCTATCCTCGACGCGATTTTTGAAGCGGACCCCTACGGGAGGGTCGCTGCCGAAACGACCACAACCACCGGCTACGCGATGGTGATGGGGGAAATAAGCACCAGCTGTTACATCGACATCCCCAAAATCGTAAGGAAGGTCATCTGCGACATCGGTTACACAAAAAGCGAATACGGTTTTGACGGGAACACTTGCGCGGTCTTGACGGCGATCGACGAACAGTCTGCCGACATAGCGCTCGGAGTGGACAAAGCGCTTGAATACAAGGAAGGCACGATATCAGACCTAGAGGATTCCATCGGCGCCGGCGACCAAGGCATGATGTTTGGGTTCGCTTGCGACGAAACGCCCGAGTTGATGCCTATGCCGGTTTCTCTCGCCCATAAACTGGCAAAACAGCTTGCCGACGTCAGGAAATCAGGCACCGTGCCCTACCTGCGGCCAGACGGGAAAACCCAAGTGACCGTAGAATACGACGAAGAAGGCAGAGTGAAGAGGATAGATGCGATAGTTGTTTCGACGCAGCACGACCCTGAAGCGACTCAGGAGCAGATCAAAAACGACATTATCGAACACGTCATCAAGCCGGTTGTTCCGCACTGCCTTCTCGACGAAAACACGGTGTACCACGTCAACCCTACGGGGAGGTTTGTGGTAGGCGGGCCCCACGGCGACTCGGGCCTCACAGGGAGAAAGATAATAGTTGACACTTACGGAGGGTACGCTAGGCACGGCGGCGGCTCCTTCAGCGGGAAAGACCCGACGAAAGTGGACCGTTCAGCGGCCTACGCGGCGAGGTACGCCGCAAAAAACATCGTAGCTGCCGGGCTGGCAAGCAAGTGCGAAATCCAGCTTGCATACGCAATCGGCGTAGCGAAGCCCCTTTCCATAATGGTGGACAC
>WRJV01000219.1 GCA_009778415.1 Clostridiales bacterium
AGTTGTCGGGTAGAAAGTTGTCGGGTAGAAAGTTGTCGGGTAGAAACGAGAAAAACCGCCAGCATGACGTCGCGTGGCGGTTTAATTTTACTTGTCGCTTGCTGTTTTGACCTGATTGTCAGCTCCCTTCCGGCTTCATCAAGTGCCACAGCTTCAGTTTGATGAGGTAGCTCGCCCTGTTTATGGGATTGCCAAAATCGATGTTCAGGCACTGCTCGATTTTCTGAACGCGGTAGCGCATGGTGCTGTCGTGGACAAACGCGTAGTTGGCCGCCCGCTTGATGTTGCCGTGCTCCAGAAAAACCTCCAGCGTCTGGCATGCGTCAAACGTATGGACTTGCTGCTGAAGGTACTCGATTTCGCTGAAATCGAATTTGTCGTGGCGCAACGTGTCAAGGATGCAGATGTCCTGGTAAAACACAATGGGCTCGCTGGGAAGCAGCTGGTTTTTCATTTGCATCGCTGTTCCCGCCTGTTCGTACGACTTGAGCATGTCCTGGGGCTGGTTAACGAAACTGCCCACCGCGATTTTGCAGTCTGAGCTCGACAACCTTGTTTTTTGAAGTATCTCGCGCAATTCAATCCTGAAATCGCATTCGTCCTGACGCGTGTTTTTTCCATAGAGCATGATGATTTCACCGTCTTTGGTAACGGAATCGTAAATAATCAGGCTTTTTGCGGCTAGGTTTGCGCGTTGGATCCGCCTTACCTCGCCAACCGCTTCATGGGGTTCGGGGCCGGAAAAGATGAGCATTGCGCCGGCTTTGAGGTTCCGCAGGTCCAGCATTCTGGCGTACTCCGCCGAGCTGTCCCCCAGTTTGCGGATAAGGCATTCGTTCACAAAATTCTTCCACAGCGTGGTCTTGTCCTGCATAAATTTGTTCTTGTTCCGAATAGTCTGGTACAGCATAACGATCCAGTCCAATTCGGCTAGCAGCACGCCGTACACGTCATAGTGCAAAAGCAACCGCTCGCCAGGGTAGATTTCCCTGCCGATGATGTGATGCTGCTGTTGCGTTTCGCTGTCGTCGGTGCCGTCCACGTTGATTTTCCTTTTTTCGCTGCACCATGTTTCGACTAATCCGACGTCTTTGAAGTTGTTTTTGCTCAACACTTCATACTCGTCATTGACGATGCAGGCGGGAATGTCGAGGCATTTAAGGAAATTCTCGCGTATCGTTTCGCTGTCCCATGTGGATGAACGGAAAAGCTTGTCGAAAGTGATGATTTCTGTGCTCAATATGCTGCGTTCTTCGTTTTTTTGCAGTTTAAGCGTGTGGAACTTGGTGAAAATCTCCGACCACACCATATCGTAGGCAACCCCGAATATGGGGAACTTCCGCTCATTGGCCAGCTTGATGACCTGCTCGGGTATGGTTTCGATAAACCTCCCCAGCTTGAGCCCCAGCGCGGCGACATTCATGTCAGCCAGTTTTTCCACAAAATTCATCTGAAGGTCCATGTCGTCCCTGTAGAGGAATGCTGTGGTAAGAATTACCTCGCCGCCTCTCAGCCATTCGACGGAGCTGGGCGAGTCGATAAAGGAAACGGTCTCCACGCCCCTGTCCAGCCCCTCTTGGCCGGCCAAAACCGGAGCGTATGGCAGAGCTTTCAACAGCTCGTTTACTGTAATCATAAAATCGCCCGGTTGCCAAACAGTTCGTCAATGCTGTTTTGATCATATCCCAGCCCGGCAAGTATCTCCTTGCTGTCGCCGCCGATCTGGGGCGCCAGTTCAAATTCGGGAAGCTCCGCGCTTGCAAATTGGACAGGCGTGGTCGGGATGACGACTTCGGTTCCGTTTTCCATAGTGATTTTTTGGAGGTAGCCGTTTTCCCAGGCCTGCTTGTCATGCACGATGGATTGCGCGTCAGCAACCACTTCGAACACGCAGTCCATGGAATCAAACCCGGCTCGCACCTCTTCCGTCGTCATGCTGTGGAAAGCTTTGTCGAATTCCGGTATGATAAAGCGCAGGTTTTCGCGGCATGCTGCAAGGGTTGCAAACCTCGGGTCGCCGATGTACTGCGCAAGCCCCATCATGGTCAGCAGCTTGTCGTATGCGTTGTCCCAAGTGGGGATGGAGAAGAAGAAATAGTCGCCGTCCTTGGTCTGGTATATGGCATGGTACGGAGTCGGCTGGTCATAGCGCGACTTTGGATAAGCGTTTTCGGGTTGGTACTGCGCCTGCACGATCCCGCTGCTGTTGAACCATAGCGCACAGCCGTAGAGGGAAGCTTGCAGGTATTCGCCCTTTCCGGTCTTTTCCCGGCCGTAGAGCGCCGCGAGCACTCCTGAGAGGAGCACTGTTGCCACTGTGCTGTCGCCAAACCCTGGAAGGGGGCGCGAGGGCCCTGTCTCGGCGGTACACCATTCAAGCGGCATGCCCGCTTTTGCCCAATAAGCCGCAATGTCAAAGCCCGGGCGGTCCTTTTCTGGGCCAACTGCCCCGTAGCCGCTGAAATGCGCGTAGATCAAGCGGGGGAAGCGGTCCTTTAGGTCCTCGTAGGCAAGGCCTAGCTTTTGGAGGCCCTTTAGCCTTGTATTGGTGATGAACACGTCTGCGTCAGCCAGAAGCTTCATCAGGACTTCGCGGCCCTGTTCGTTCTTCAGGTTGATGGCAATGTCTTTTTTGTGGGAATTCGGTGCCTGGAAAATCGGGTTGCAGTCGTCGGTGTACGGCGTCCCGTAGGAATTCCCGATTACCCGCCACGCCTCCCCTTGCGGGGGCTCGACCTTGACGACTGATGCGCCCCACTCGGCCAGCAGCCGCCCGGCTTTTGGAACCGCAATATGCGAGCCGAGCTCCACCACCTTGACTCCTTCAAGGAATTTAAGCATTGGTTTCACCTCCAGTCCTGTAATCGTACCAGCCCTTCCCGGCTTTTTTGCCAAACTCGCCCTTTTCGTATTTTTCCTTCAAGAATTCAGGCGGCTCGTCCTCCGGCCTTCCGGTTTTTTCGTAGACGGCAAGGCGGTTCATGTAGCAGATGTCTATGCCGGTCAAATCCAGCAGGCGGAATGGGCCCATCGGGTAGTTCAGCCCTTTTTCGGCGCCTGTGTCGATGTCGTTGAAGGAAGCGATGCCGTTGCGGTAGAGGAAGAACGCTTCGTTTTGCACGGCTCTGAGCAAACGGTTGACTACAAACCCGTCGATTTCCTTGTTTACGACGATGTACTCTTTGCCCAGCGCCGGCACGAATGCCTTAAGCGATTCCACCGTGCTCTCGTCGGTATGCTCCCCACGCACGATTTCAACCAGCTTCATCAGCATGGCAGGGTTGAAGTAATGGAGGTTGCACAGCCGGCCTGGGTTTTCGATGTCGCCGGCAAAGCGGGATGACGGAATGTAGCTGGAATTGGTCGCTATTATTGCGTCTTTTGGGGCTTTGTTGTCCACCTGCAGGAACAGGTCGCGCTTGATGCCTTCGTCTTCGATGATCGCCTCGATGATCAGGTCGCGCCCGGAGACTGCTTCCTTGATGCTCTCTGTGTAGATAATGTGGTCAAGCGCGGCTTCTGCGACGTCCTTCTTCATTTTGCCTTTTTCCACTCTCCCTGCGATATAGCTGTCCGCCCAAGCCTTCGCCTTGTCGCACGCATCCGGGAACGAGTCTGCCAACACTGTCTCAAATCCGCTGGCTGCTGCGTTTAGCGCTATCTGCCTCCCCATGACCCCTGCACCGATGACGGCTACCGTACTAATTTTTTTCATATTCGTCCTCCTCCATTATCCTTCTCTTTTGACAACGAGGGCAGAACCTTGGCCGCCGCCGATGCACATGGTGACAAGGCCGTAGGTCAATCTGCGGTCTCTCAGGTCATAGACCAGCTTTGTGGTCAGCAGCGCCCCAGTGGCACCCAGCGGATGCCCGAGGGCAATGCCCCCGCCGTTGGGGTTCACCTGCTCTGCAGTCAGCCCCAGCTCCTGCATGCACGGGATTGCCTGCGCCGCAAAAGCTTCGTTTAGTTCTACAGAGTCAAGGTCTTTGACGGTTATTCCGGCGCGCTTGAGAGCTTTCGGCACTGCGTAGATCGGCCCAAGCCCCATGACGAAGGGGTCAAGCCCGCTGACCGCAAAGGAGCAAATGGTCGCCATGGGCTTGATGCCAAGCTCTTTGGCGCGTTTTTCGCTCATCAGCACCAGTGCGCTCGCACCGTCCGACCAGGGGCAGGCGTTGCCCGCCGTGACCACGCCGTTTGGGATGAATGCTGGAGGGAGCTTCGCCAGTTTTTCCATGGTGAGCCCCGGGCGGACTGATTCGTCGGTGTCAATAACAGTGACGGCGCCTTTTTTGCCTTTCAGCTCCATGGGCACTATCTGTTCCAGGAACACCCCTGCTTCGATGGCTTTGGCCGCTTTTTCATGGGAAAGAAGCGCAAACTCGTCAAGCTGTTCCCGTGTCAGCTTATAGTCTGCTGCCACGCGCTCCGCAGTCATCCCCATCCTGTCCAAACCCGAGGTGTCGGTGGTGACTTTCGTGGGCATGCAGGACGGGCCAACCCGCTGGAAGGGTGTCGTCGTCTTTTCAAGCTGCCACGGCTCCTGAGTCATGTGCTCCAATCCGCAGGCCATGAACACGTCGCCGTTTCCAACCATGATGTTCATGGCAGCGTCAAAAATCGTGTGCAGTGACGAGCCGCACTGGCGGTCCACTGTGACGGCGCCCGCTGTTGCAGGAATTCCCGCCTCCAAGGACGCAACCCTCGCAATGTTGCCGTGCTGCCCATAGAGGTTGCCCATGATAACATCTTCGATTTCTGCCGGATCCACTCCTGAACGGGCAACTGCTTCCCTCATAACATGAGCCGCAAGTTTGTATGGCTCTACTGGGCTCCACTGACCACCATAATTCCCTACTGCGGTACGCACCGCTGATACAACAACCGCTTTCTCCATGTTTTTTTTCCTTTCTTCAAAAAACTGACTGCACAAACGCACCGTGCATATGCGCAAACTGATCAACTAACATGTCAGGTATCTAATTTTATTCTAACAAAAAACGTTCATGTTTTCAACACGTTCTTCATCTTCCTTTAAAATTTGCAGGGCGTTTTTCCAAAAATGCCGTAGTGCCTTCTGCTTTGTCCTCGCTTGCTATGGCGACGGTGTAGCTGAGCAACTCCAGCATCATTCCGCTTTCGCTGTCAGTGGACATGGACGCATCTATGACTTTTTTGGCCAGCCGCACTGCAAGCGGCCCTTTGCTCAGTATGGCTGCGGCAGTTTCCATTACAGTGTCCATGAGCTGCTCTGCCGGAACCACCTTGGTCACCAGCCCGATCTGCAGTGCTTCCTGCGCAGAAACGGCCTTGCCTGTCAGTATCATGTCCTTGGCCCTGCCGAGCCCAACCAGCTTTGCCAGCCTCTGGGTGCCGCCGGCGCCCGGTATGATGCCTAGACCCAGTTCCGGCAAACCCATCTTTGCGTTTTCTGCTGCAATGCGGATGTCGCAGGCCATGGCAAGCTCGCAGCCGCCGCCAAACGCGAGTCCGTTTATGGCAGCGATGGTGGGCTTGTCGCAGGCGGCAAGCTTCCTGAGCGTGCTTTGCGCAGCCCCGCCCAGCACGTCCATCATGTTGCGTTCGTTGATTGCCTTTACGTCGGCCCCGGCGACGAAAGCCTTCTCGCCTGCGCCGGTGACTATGACAAGCTTGATGTCTTCATTGCTGTTTGCGAAATCCACAAATGCGGATATCTCCTCCCAACATTTGGCGTTTAGCGCATTGCGCACATCTGGCCGATTGACGGTGAATGTGGCGACGCCGTTGTTCAACTCGTACAAAAAATAGTCGAATTTCATCATTTTTCCTCCTCAACGCGAGCTTTAGGTGGGCAGCGCCCACAAAATGAGCGAACAGCGCAATGCCACCTTTTGTATCGTGATGTATCAAACAAAAACAACACGAAGGTGGCATCACTTAATTCTATTATTACATAAATCTAACGTTGAAATCAAGTAGAAAGTTGTATTTTAATGACTTAGGGGTTCGTCTGCGTTAAATGCTGTAAATAAGTGGCAATGTGATGATTGCCACTACTATGCAGATCACGTTGAGCGGGCCGCCCAGCATCACATAGTCGTTGAAGCGGTAGCCGCCTTTCAGCGTCATAGTGAGCGGCGGCGTGCTGATTGGCGTGGTGAACGCCAGATTGCATCCGATTACAACGGCAATGGCAAACAACGTGGGGTTGCTGCCCAGCCCTTTTGCGACTGCGATGACGATGGGGACCAGGACAGACGTGGTTGCTGTATGTGACATCACGTTGCCCATTATGGCAGCCAGGACCAGAAAAGTGCCCATGATCAGAATAGGAGTGGCTGTCTCACCGAAGAACCCGAGCAGGTGATCCGATATCATTTGCAGCGCACCGCTTTTGTCAAGGCCTTTTGAGAAGCCCATCGAACCCCCCAGCACCATTATAGACGTCCAATCCATGGAGCGCACCGCCTTTTTCAGGCTGATGCACCTTGTGAGGATGCATATGCAGGCTGCGCCCGCAGCCACCTGGCCGGCAGGCAGGAGGCTCACCATAAGCGCCGCGACGCCAAGGAGGAACACGATGACGCACATGGCCATTTTCAGCACACTGGTTGGTTTTTTGTTGACCGCAAGCACTTCACCAGGTAGAGCGGCAAGCTCATCTGGGCCCAAGACCTTTTTTTGAAGAGAGTAGCCAACAGTGAAATAGTAGATCAGCATGACAGCGATCAGCGGAAGTGCGCCTTTTCCCAATTCGAAGAACGTCATGATCGTGCAACCTTCTGTGCTGCTGAGTATCCCTTGGGCAATGATCTGCGGCGTGGAGCCGATGAGCGTCAGGTTGCCTCCTACGACGGACGAGACGCCTACCGCCATGTAGGTGTTCTTTCGCGTGATCCGCCCGCCGGAGCCGCGAACGGCGCTGTCTATCAAGGGCAGGAAGATTGCCACTGTTGCCGTGTTGCTCATAAATCCTGAGAGCACTGCCACAACTATAAGGAGAATCAGCAGAAACAGGCGCTCGCTTTTCCTAACGCCTGGGATGTTCATCAGTTTTTTCCCGACATGGTCGGCAACGCCGGTTTCCGTCAGTGCGCTGCCCACCACGATCATCCCTGCGACCAGCATGACCGTGTCGCTCATGAATGAGGAAAACACATCTGCAAAAGATATGATCCCTGTGGCAGCCATCGCTGCTGCCCCTGCTACTGCTGTAACGCCCAACGGCATTACGCGGGTGATGAAGCAAATAATGATTGCTGCTAGAATTATCAGCGACAGGATACTTTGCGTCATGGCTACCTCCCACATCTCACATGTATCTTTTTCCTTTGTTTCTTTGACTCTTTGTCCCTTTGTTTCTTTATTATCAGTTTACCAGCAACTGCCCATTTGTTCATCAGGCTTATTCATGAAAATCTTGACGGTTTTTTGTGAATAAAATGCATAATAAAACGATGGGT
>WRJV01000220.1 GCA_009778415.1 Clostridiales bacterium
TGCTCGTCAATCGGGCGCATGGTCAGCATGACATGAGCGTGGGGATTGTTCTTTTTGGCATAATGTACGCAGACGTCGGCACACATACCAACGGAAACAAAATGCCGATTGATAAAATCATGAATGAATTCCTGTTCGTGATTGCGGGTATAGCCGCTTGTTTTTCTGAGCGCGTCCAGAATAATATCCCTGACGTCCTCGGTGCTGATGTGATGAACAGAACAGCTATCCCGATATTTGCTCTTGCCCATCTTGTAAGTCGAACACTGATAAACGTCAACGATTTTTTTCTCCGCTGGAGAGCTCCCGCTGACCGGTATGCGGAGTCTAAATAAAATAGCCGGTCACTTTTGTCACCCTTTGCTGACAAATATCAACCCGGTAACGCAAAGCGCGACGCCTACAATCTTATTAACGTCGAAGTGTTCCTTGTAGATCAGCAGGCCTACAAACAGCAGGACCATCGACACGGTAACGCTTGTGACAAGCGAAGCCAGGCTAATGTTCCAGCCAAAACGGTACATGAATATAAAACCTAGCTCAAGCCCTACGACACACAGCCCGAGCCCTATCGGTGCCCATGTAACGCTCTTAAGCTGGCCCACAAAGCTGCTCCCTTGGGACGTCGCCCAAAACGCCAAAAATGCTACAGCCGCAGCAACTAAATACGTCACTACAAGCATTGCCATGGGATTTGCAGCGGACGGCATGTGCTTCGAGCAGATATGATACAGCGTGTTCGCAAAAATAACGCAAATAATAGGGAGATAATATTGTCCCATGATTTTCACCTTTCCATTTCTTATATATTTTTTTTGGGGGGGGTAGCGATTCTACTTGATTGCTAAGTATATGGATAAAAGGAAAACAAGCCCGGACGTGCCATGCCCCAGAAAAGACGCAAATTGTACGATTTTAGCCGAGTTGTTTTTTCGTTCATTACTACCACCGTAGAAAAAATGATATGTACCACGCATATGATATCACATTTCTTTGCTAACGTCTACCATAAATGTTTGTTTTGCTTTGTTTTATAAGGAAACCGTTGATAGAGGCCTGATAAAGCCACTGGAGCCTAATACAGCGCCAAGATATATGAAGTACATTCCATTTTGGGCGTAAAACAACTTTCGCTATCTGTCTAGGTCTACGCTGCCGTAAACTCTCCCTTTTTTTGAGATTTGCGTCCCGTGCTTTACGCAGATGCCGTCTGCCCTGACATAATAAGTTTCAAAGCTTTCTGCGTCCCTGTCATATATCTCACGGGTGGTTTTGGGGCTTCCTGTCGCGTCCTTCTTGTGCGTCTCCACGATGAAATACGCCGCGCCACGTTCCGGTGCCAATACCTCCGGCACCGCGCCCGGTTCGTAATCAATGCAGGTGAGTACTTCATTGAATTCGTTCATTTGCAGTATGACGATTTTTTCCGGGGCAAACATGACTTTGATGGAAACTGTTATGGAAACGCTGTCCGTTTTGGTTTTGCCGTTTTCCGCAACTGTGTAAACGGCGTCCAAGGTCTGGAACATGGCAGAGCCCTCGGTGTCTATCCCCGAAGCAGAAACTCCCGCGCTTGGAGCCGCGTAGACGCTGCCGTCCTCCCTTTGGTAAACAGGATTGACATGGAATATACGCTCTGTTTTTGTCGGAATAGCGTAAATTGTCCCTTCAAGGGTTACGCTGTTTGTATCGTCGCCGTAATGCAGATTGGTGTATCCGTCGCTGATTGCGTCGTTTGACATAGCGGCAACATAGCTGTTGTGCCCCGGCAGAGTCGTTATGGTCGGTATAAAATATGGAATCCCTTCCGCGCCTTCAAAGACGTATTCTTCTGTCTTTTCAATTTCGCCTGTTTCCTCGTTAATCGTTTCCCTCGTTTTGAGAACCGCTTCCAAGCGGTCTTCGCGGTCGAAAAGGCTGGTGTGCCCCATCGTGACATAGGCACCTATCAGCCTGTCTTCGAGTGGGCCGGCCTCCAAGCTTTCTTTTGCCAGCTGGCACCCCGAAAAGCTGCAAAGCGCTAAAATGCAGCATACGGCAATCGTAATTTTACGTTTCATCGTTGTCCTCCTGACTTCCGTCAAATTTTAGTATGTCCCCCACGTCGCAGTTCAAATGCCAGCAGATTTTGTTGATCGTCCCAAACCGGACGCCCTTCGCCTTGCCGCTGCGCAGGACTGACAGGTTTGCCTCCGTTATGCCTACAAGGGCGCACAATTCCTTTGAAGTCATTTTCCTGTCTTTCAAAATATCCTCTAAATAGATTCGTATGGCCATGGCGTACCTTCAAATAAACATGTCGCTTTCGTCCTTGAGCTGTTTGTTCTCTGTGACAAGCCGCGCAAACAGCAATGCGGCGAGCACGAATGCAATCGAGAATACCGGGATTTGCACCAAGCTGTTGACGACCATGAGGGATTTGGCAAAAATGAGCTGGAGCAGGTTGAAGCCAACGTTTGCCAGCACCACCGCAACCAGCGCCGCTGCGCAAAGCCGTGCGATTTGGCCTGCTGCCGCCACCGTTTCGGCAGAATAGCGGTCTTTCCGCATTTCATCAAGCAGCCGCAGCGCAGCGAAAACTACAAGCATGTTGAAAACATACGGCAGCGCGTTCACAACAAATTGCAGGGCAATGAAAACGTAACTGGCGCCCAAAAGGTGTTCGTTTCCGGCATTTCCCGCCTGCAACGCTGACATGGACCCGAACATGCCGCTAAAGCAGGCGCCGAAAACTGCATACACAAAAAGCACGTTGAGCAAGCCGAGCATAACTGACATGTAGCGGACAAGCTTTCCGGTGCTGCCATCGAAGAACAGCCTGAGCGCCCGCAGTATGAAATATCCGCAGATTATCGAGTAAACCATGCTTCCAAGCATCGCTTTTTCAACGAGCCACCCTGCTCCGCCCCCTGCAAGCGCACCTATTGCGCCGGGATTTACCATGATGTACAAAACTGCAAACAAAACGGCGCAAAGCAGCACAAGCAACCCGTCCTCCGCATGCAGCCTGCGCTTTTTCCGCAATACGAGCAAAGCAGCAGCGGGCAGCAGGCCCGCCGCGAAATAGATGGCAACAGCCGCTGCGTTGCCAACCCCGCCTGATAGCGAAAGCGAGCGCAGCCCCATCCCAACCTGCTCAAAAGGGAACGCCATCGCTGTGGAAAAGAGACCCGCCAGCGATGCCTGCAAAATGCAGAACGCCATGCAAGCCAGTGCTTCTGCTGCTAATAACCCTATGTATGCCTTGCGTTTCATAAATACCTCCGAATTATTGTTATTCGATAATTTATTTTGAGTATAACGCAATAATTATCGTTTGTCAATAATTATTTTTGGGTGCATGGAAAATTTTCAGCCGATTGCTTATGCGCAGTTTTTTCAATTTGCATCAAAAACTTTGCCGTCCGGCGTAACGCCGTAAAACCCTATCGTTGACAAATGATTGTTATCAACCCCAAAACGCAAATAATTATCGCTTACAGTATCACGATCAAAATCAAACTCTTTTTCAGAAACAGATTTTTTGAATACTTCCCAAGCCATCCTCCGTTTTTGGTTTCACCCAACTGATACATAGTTCGCGGATGATTGAGCGCACTGCCGCGGGCATGACTTGTAATTTGTTTTGTATCAGGGAACAAATAATATTGATAACATACCATTTCAAAGAGAGGACGGAACTTCGAGTGTTTGAATTGCGAAGCGAATTTTCAGTCCCTCGCTTTCCAAGCGCAATTCGCAGCTTTCTGTTTTCACTTAAAAATTGCTTTGCCGGCATCATAACCAGCGTTTTTCAAGAAGCGCTGATACCCATTATCTTCCGGATCATCAAACAGCGCAAATTCCGCATAAATTGTTTCAAATGATTTCTTTGCTGTATTGTATTTCAACAGCGATACACATTCCCCCATCCAATGGAACGGATGCTGTTCAATAATTAACTCGAAAACGCCGTCGCCATCGACATCAACAACAGTTACGGAGGTTATTAGGGCATAATTTAATGCCCAGTCATCATAATCGCAAAAATCGTCATACGGAAGTTTCCTCGAATAGCCCGTAAGCTTATTTTTTATGGTATAGGATTTATTTTTGCCCTCTACAATAAATCCAGAATTAAATGGCAATATTCCATTGTTGCGCTCCGTGTCATCACCACCGCAACTTGCCCAAAACATCGGTGCGCCCCAATTACCATTATCTGAATCAAAAGGGAATATCCCAAGAGTAATATGATAATTGTCTGCCCCGATATCCAAACTCGTTACATATACTTCATCTTTACCGTCACCGTCAAAATCGGCAAATCCAAAATCGTTTTGCCCATCATGGCTTGCCGGAAAAACAATAATCGAAGGGTTGATAACCTGTACGCTGACATCAACTGTATCTCTGCTTTTTTTTACATAGCAAAGTACAGCTATCCCGTCGCCCATGTTCTTATCAATAATATTGTAGCATCGTAGCATTGACCAAAACGTGACGTATTTTGCCGTATCATCTTCGACTACATACTGGCTGATTGTTTCAATACCAAGAGTTTCAAAAATTTCAGGTATCTGCGGCGTAAGATAATCAAGCGTTCTTGCACCAAAAACCTTGTCTGTTGTCCATGAAAACGCAAAAGTTCCGTTGTGTGTCATCGGCGATTTTTCTATGTTGAAAGTTTCAACAAGCGGTTCTTGTTCTTCAAAAAATCCTTCGCGGGGATTATATCCCAAAACCCTCACGATTTCACGTTCTGTAACATCATATTTGCGGACAAAAGGAGTAGGCGAATCATCCGTTCCGTATTTTGCGGTTTCAGCATCAAAATCCTCTTTTGATACTTCTTTGCCGTTTACTGTAAAAACTAACTCGAAGTCGCCACCACAACCTGAATTGTCATAAAACGAAACAAGCTCTATCGTTTTTCCGTTTTCAATTTTATATACAGAAGTGTAGTTACAGCCCTGACCAGTCATCCCACCAAAAATATACTTGTTTTCTGAGTTGTATTGAAATTCTCCCCACGAACCGTAATTCCCAAGTTTTTTGAGTTTTCCTTGATATACAGTGAATATCTCCCCGGAAGCAAAATGAGCATCATTGTCAGAAAAAAGCAACTCGGGCACGCCGTCGCCGTCTAAATCATAAATGTTGAACATAGGGGAATCGGCGCCGATATGCTGTCTCAGTTCGGTAGCATACAATTCCTTCCATACAGGTTCGCGGCATATTTCGGCTGTTTTATTGTTTTCCTCCACGCTATTATTATTATGTAAAAAAAAATATGTACCAACGGAGGACGCCGCCGCAATTAAAACAGCCAACATCACCACCAATGTGATTTTTGTCCATTTAGAAACCATGAATTTTTGAAAAACCATAGGGTAGTCCTCCGATTAATTTTTGCATTTCTAATATATATCAAAGCAGCGTCTAGATCAATAATAATTGCGCAAAATTCGTCTTTCTTTGCTTGCATAAAAATATTCTTCAAAAAAGTTCCGATAAGGGTCTTTTTTTATGCCCTGCGGTTGTCGATTGCGGATTTAGTTCTCAATAGAGTAAGGGCGTTTCATGTCAGATGTCAGGCTCAAAGAATTCAAGCATCCTTTCCCATGAATCGATTACAGCCTCAGTGTTTCCCTGAAGCGTCCCCCCCATTGCCAGCGACAGCCTCGGGGCGATTTTCACTGACAAGCGGATGCTTTCCGGAATAATGTACGGCACGTAAAACGGCTCGCCGGCGTCTTCGTAGGCGATGTGCTCAAACCCGTATGTGTAGCCGACCTGATCCAGTGCGCCCATGATCGCAACGCAGCCGTCGTAGGCGTTCCACATGTTGCACTGCTTTCCTGAGAACAGCAGAAAATCGGCTTTGGCGCCCTCCACCCTGATACGAGCTTCGTCTTTGTTGTGCGCTCTCTTTAGCCCCATTACATGAGTATGGGTATACCCAAAGGGCTTGTTTCTGATGAAGCAACCGAGCATGTCGGCGTACAGGGTGCGGAATTGCAAGCGTATGTAAGGAAGCTCGCGGTTTTTGCGTGTCCACGAGGAAGCGTGCTTGGTAAAGCTCACCCCCTGAAAACAGTAGGCATGGGGGGCGAAAGCTGCGACTTTTTTGATGACAGGGCGCTGCGACGCCAGCAAAAGCCCCAGTTCGCCGCCTTTTGAAGTGCAATGAAGGTACAGGTCCTTGCCCTTCGTGTACGGGTTTGCTGCAAGCCAGTCGAATACAGCGTCAAAATACTCAAGCGGAATATTGACGAGCTCTTTTGGCAGCCCCGGCTCGCTGAAATAGGCTATAGTCAAGACGTTGAAACCGTGGGAAGCCAGCAAAGAAGCCATAGGCAGGTTGACGCACAGCTTTCCGCCAGATCCTCCCAGCAGCAAGACTGTTTTGTTGCCCGGGTTTTCAGAATAATAGAACGCACCGACAAATGGTTCTGTTATCCTCTCGGTTTTTACGTCGGGCGACGACAAAAGGCGCTTTATTTGAACTTCCGCTGTTGCCGGCCCGCACTCGGCGCGAAGGTCGATTATTATGCTGCCGTCTGCCGAAATGTTCTCCGCAAACTCGCTGAGCGTTCCCGAAACAAACCGCATTGACGTGATGAGCCCCATGCTGCTCGCCTCTTGGTAATCGCCGGAGGCTGGGGCTTGTTTTGACAGATCTACCGTGCCGTTTTCGTCAGCGGTGAATTCAGCCTCTGAGCCAAACTCGACGCTTTTCGCCCAAGGTACGCTCATGGTCGCTTGAAGTTTGAGCCTCCCTTTCGGCGGCAACCCTGAAACGAAAATCTCCAATTTGCTGTCTGCCATCGACACGGGCTTGTCTACATGTATTTCCATCATAAAACCTCCTTGCCCCCTTCGTACTGAAAATCCGCCGGCTCCTCAAATCCGTCCTGCTCCCTGCCGTCAAAGCGATAGAGCTTTTTCAGCATGCCCCAGAAAACATCGAGTTCCTCTGCTGAAAAATCATGGAACACTTCCTCGAAGAACAGCATCCCTCGCATATAGCACTCGACAAACACCTGTTGGCCTTCTTCGGTCATTTCCACGCTGCAGGCGCGTTTGTCCGCTGTGGAGTGTGCGACCGAAACGTAGGCTTTTTTTTCCATCGCGCTCACCAGCTGCTTGACGTTTTGCTTGGTTGTCCCCATTTTCTTCGCAATATTGTTTAGCGACGCCTCGCCTTTCGGCAAATGGACGGCAGCGATCAAAGCCATTAGCTGGCGCGATGTCAGCTTCTCTAACTCCTTGTCCCCACAGACCTGCAGCTTGTTTGAAACTGAAAACAGCGTTGCGTATGTTTGCTGCCGCAAGAACACTTCCCTTGTGTATTCCATTTGAGCACCTCTTTCGGCGTGTATGCTTTAACGCGGGCGATGCTCGCAACCAATACCTCTCGCGGACAATGCGCCTCTGCCATTTAGACAATATATTGTCTTTATTGTATGGTATCACAGGTTTTTTTGTCTGTCAATGTTTTTTCTTAAAAAAAATAAAATTTGCGACTCTCCTAGGAAATTAACGCTGGGAGAATTACAAATAGCGTTCTTGAC
>WRJV01000221.1 GCA_009778415.1 Clostridiales bacterium
TCACGATGGTGACTTTGGCCGGCTTCGGGATTTTGACCAGCTTGTTGGTGAAGGTGACGGTGTAGTCGCCGCCCGCAGCAACAATGCCGTCGTTGCCGGACACGGCAACCTGCACGAAGCTGTACCAGTAGCCCGCGTCTTGATAGGCGCAGGCAGTGACGTCTTCAACAAGGTTTGAAAGGTCGGTGCCCAGCGCCACGTCGTTGTTGACGCCCAGCACAAACGGAGCGGTGAACGAGATGTCGACGTCGACATCTGCGAACAGCCCAGTCTTGCTGAGCGGGCCGCCGTTTTCGTCCTGCCAGATCTTCACGATAGTGACTTTGGCCGGCTTCGGAGTCTTGACCAGCTTGTTGGTGAAGGTGACGGTGTAGTCGCCGCCCGCAGCAACGATGCCTGAGTTTCCGGTCACGGCAACTTGCTCGAAGCTGTACCAGTAGCCAGTGTCTTCGTAAGCGCAGGCGGTGACGTCTTCCGTGACGGCAAGGCTGGTGCCCAGTGCCACGTTGTTGTTCACGCCCAGCACGAAGGGCGCTGAAAACGAGATGTCAGCGTCGACTGTGGCGAACACGCCGGTCTTGTCCAGCGGGCCGCCGTTTTCGTTCAGCCAGTTCTTCACGATGGTGACTTTGGCCGGCTTCGGGATTTTTACCAGCTTGTTGGTGAAAGTGACGGTGTGCGCACCGCCCGGTGCGGTGGTGAACACATTGCCATTGACGCCAACCTGTTCAAAACTGTACCAGTAGCCGCTGTCTTCGTAAGCGCAATTCGCTAGGTTTTCAGTGACAGTATAGCTCTGGCCAGCCGGAATATTGAGGTTTTCGCCTAGGTTGAAGTCAGAGAACAAAATATCGGCGTCGACTGTAGCAAACACGCCGGTCTTGTTCAAAGGCTCGCCGTTTTCGTCAAGCCAGTTCTTCACGATGGTGACTTTGGCCGGCTTCGGGGCCTTGACCAGCTTGTTGGTGAATGTGACGGTGTACGAGCCGCCGGGGCCTACGATGCCTGAGTTGCCGGCAATACCTACCTGGGCAAAGGTGTACCAGTACTCGCTGTCCTCGTATGCGCATGCACCGAGGTTTTCAGCGATGGTGGCGAGGTCAAGGCCGAGTGCTACGTTGCTGTTAAGGCCAAGCACATACGGTGCGGTAAAGGTTATGTCAGCGTCGACTGTGGCGAACACGTCGGTTTTGTCCAAAGGCGCGCCGTTTTCGTCCTGCCAGACCTTGACAATAGTCAGGTCTGCGGGCTTAGGAACCTTGACCAGCTTGTTGGTGAACGTGACAGTGTACGAGCCGCCGGGGCCTACTATTCCTGAGTTGCCGGCAACACCCACCTGGGTAAAGGCATACCAGTACTCGCTGTCCTCGTATGCGCATGCACCGAGGTTTTCTGCGATGGTGGCGAGGTCAAGGCCGAGGGCGACATTGCTGTTGAGCCCAAGCACATACGGGGCAGTAAACGCAATGTCAGCGTCGACTGTGGCGAATACGCCAGTTTTGTCCAAAGCCCCACCGTTCTCGTCCTGCCAGACCTTGACAATAGTCAGGTCGGCCGGCTTCGGGGTTTTCACCAGTTTGTTGGTGAAAGTGACGGTGTACGAACCTCCGGGGCCTACTATGCCAGAGTTGCCGGAAACCCCCACCTGCTCAAAGGCGTACCAGTACTCGCTGTCCTCGTATGCACATGCGCTGAGGTCTTCCGCGATGGTGGCGAGGTCAAGGCCGAGGGCGACGTTGCTGTTAAGGCCAAGCACATACGGTGCTGTAAACGCAATGTCAGCGTCGACAGTGGCGAACACGCCAGTTTTGCCCAATAAGCCGCCGTTCTCGTCCTGCCAGACCTTGACAATAGTCAGGTCGGCCGGTTTCGGGGTTTTTACCAGCTTGTTTGTGAAAGTGATGGTGTACGAGCCGCCGGGGCCTACTATGCGGTCGTTGCCGGAAACCCCTACCTGCTCAAAGGTGTACCAGTACTCGCTGTCCTCGTATGCACAAGCGCCGATGTCTTCTTCGATGGTGGCGAGGTCAAGGCCATGCACCACGTCTTCGTTCAGCCCAAGCACATAGGGCGCAGTGAACACTATGTCGCTGTCAACTGTGGCGAACAAGCCGGTTTTGTCCAAAGGCTCACCGTTCTCGTCCTGCCAGACTTTTACGATGGTCAGGTCGGCTGCAAGAGGTTTCTTTGTCACTTTGTTGGAGAAGTAGACTGTGTATGCCACGTCCTTCTCGGCGGTAAAGTCGACAACGCTGACAACTTGAGCAGCATCAGAGCCTTTTGCCAGCGCTATGCTTTCCAACTCGAAAGTGTAGATAAAATCGTCGACAATGACAAAATCAATGGCTTCTTCTTCGAAAGCTACGTTGGTGCCCGCCTTTACAGTCTTCGTTTCGCCGAAAGTGTAGCCGTTTGTCAGTTTTGCTTCGACACCAGCCGGAAGCTCGTCGCCAACCCACATCTTTATGGGCGTAATGGTTGCGCGGTCCTCCTTGTTTTTGAATGACACGGTGCCGGTTTTGCCAGCGTCAACAGTGATGGTTGCAGATTCTTTGTCGGCAGTAAAGCCGGAAATCGCTATCTCCGCAACTTTGTAAGTTCCTTCTTTGACTTGGTACGTTCCAGGGCCAACGCCCTCATAAAGAAGATTGTCGTTCATGTCGTAGATGTTGAACTTCGCACCCGGAGCAGTTGAACCAGGCAGCAAGTCCCAAGCTTTGCTGATCTTGATGAACGCCCACAGCTTCTGGTTTTCGAATGTGATCGACTTGACCGGCACATCGTTGTACTTTACCGTTAGCGTGATGGGGTTAAGCTTTGTCTTGTAGCCGGCTATGGCGCCTTCCGAGACGGTCAGCTTTTTGCCGAAATAAGCAGAGCTAAAATCAGTGATCTTGATGGTGTTCAGGCCAAGCTTCAGCTTGCCGGCATTGCTGTCAAAGGACAGTTTCTTGTTCAATTCCCCGATCAGGGTTTTGTCAACAACCAAATTGCCGTCCTCGTCAAACCAGTCTTTTTCGATGATGAGGAAGGCGTCCTTGTAATCGCCGCCGATGAAGATCATGTTGATGTTCTTTAGCTCATCCTTGGTGATCTTGTTGTTCTTGTCCGAATACATGAAATAGCGGGGAATCTGGTACAGAAGATAGCCTTCGGAAGTCACTGCCGCTTTGGGGTCGTCCGGGCTAATCCAGTAATCCCAGTAAGCGTTTGAGTTTTTCGCAGTGATGTAGAATTTGCCGTCCTTAAACAAGTCGAACAATGCCGGGTCTACTTTCAGTATTCCATCGTCCTTTTGTTTGTCGTTCCAGTAGAAATAGATGCCCGGATAGTCGCCGCTGTGGGCGTTGGATGGAATTTTGTCGCCCGAAGCGTCAGTTTTTTTGCTGTTGACCGGAATCAATGCAGTTAGTGGGACTGCGGTGTCCTTCGAAGCGGACTGCGTGAATGCCTTCGCGGCTGCTTCGTCGGCCTTGTTCCATGTCATGTTTGCGCCGCTGACAGAAACACCCGGCTTTGGCGCAGGAGTGTTTTCGCTGGGCGCCGGGCTGGCTGGTGCTGCTGCAGGAGCATTTGCCGAGGTAGAAGGATATCCGGTGATGCTTGCTTTTTTTACGCCACTGCCATTGTACTCTATAGTAACTTTGTATCCTTCAACGTCGTAGGTTTGAGTAGTGTTTTTGGCATAAGCGACAACCGTCGTGACCACTGCCAGCCCATCCTTCACAGCAATGGTAACGTCGTTGCCCTTCATCGATGTTGTGACAGAAGCGGCGTTGTCTGCGCCATAAGCAGGCATTGCCAGTGTAAACAGCATCATGAAAAGCAACAAAAATGATAGTATCCTTTTGTTCATTTTGAGACCTCCAATCCAAATATGCCTCTTTTGTTCTGTCGTTGAGGTTCGACTTTTTCAGCCTCGTTGCTATCGCACAACGTGGTTAAGCGGCCGTTCCACACCCCCTTTCATTTATATTCCCTGAATTTTTGCCTACTATTAAATGTCGATATGACATGATATCATATCAAGGTTACATTTCGGTTACATTTACATTAAGTTTCTGTTGTAGTGCAGATGAGAAAACAGCGCAAACGCTTCATTTTCAGGCGTTGTCGTCTTTTCGGAAAATAAATTTTTTTTGGATGAAAAAACTCAAGAAGAAAAGAAAGAGGTCAGTGGCGAGCTTCGCGATGGGCACCGCCAGCATGCTTTGAGCAAGCAGCACCGTCAGCTGTGCGGACAAAAACATCTGGACAACGAACAGTATAAAATACTTAACAGGCGCCTTGCTCCGCCTCCCCTTGAACACGAAATACCGGTTGATCAGGAAATTCCCGGATCCGGAAACAACCCTCGCAAAAACCGTGGATATCCTGATGCCAGTGCCGCCCTTGCCAAACACCAGCCCGGTTAGCAGCAGAAAAAGCCCAAAATCCAAAACGGTGCATACGACCGATGAAAACCCGAACTTCAATATGTCAAAATAGATCCGTGCGGAATCCTGTATGCCTCGAAAATGGGAATGGGCGTTGTTGTCCTCGTAAATCGTGTCAATCGGCACCATGGCTAAAGGTACGTTCATCTTGCTGGCGAGCAGCAATACGTTCATTTCGTACTCGAAACGAGAGCCCTTCGCCGCCAAAACCACTGGCATGTGCCCAAGCGGCACCGCCCGCAGCCCTGTTTGCGTGTCGTCCAGCCACACGCCCGTCTTGAGCATAAAGACGAATGAGGTGATCCTGTTGCCCCACTTGCTCCGAAAAGGCACCTTGTCGTCGCTAAAATTGCGGGTGCCAAGCACAATTTCGCCTGTGTTTTCCGAAATGCGCTGGGCAAGGCGGAATATGTCCTGCGGCGAATGCTGCCCGTCAGCGTCGGCAGTCACGACCCCGTCAGCGTCTGGGTATGTAAAGAGCACGTGCTGCATGCCGGTTTTCAGCGCCGCGCCTTTCCCAAGGTTGACCGGGTGCTTCAAAACGTCGCAGCCCATTGATTTCAAAGAAGCAAAGACGTCCGCGCTGCTCTCTGCGCTGCCGTCGTCTACTATCACGATGCGCGGGGAGAACAAGCTTGAAATTTCCGACGCCAGCCGGACGAGCTTTTGACCCGGGTTCAGCGCCGGGATAATAACGACTGCTTGCATGGCGGCAGCTCCTTTCAGTTGTTGCATTTGCGGGGCATTTAGCAATCCCCCTTCACGGAGTAATGCTATTATAACCCATCGGGGCAGGTTTGTACAGGCGCAATCTCGTTCAAAAAAATGCAATATTTTTATTAAAGTGCTTCATTTATCCGATGACATTTTTCACTAAAAAGACGATAACAAAAGGCAACACTCTCCTTTTCCTTGACGAAATCCAGCTCTGCCCGCTAGCACTCGCATCTTTGAAGTATTTTTGCGAGTTTGCGCCGGAATACCACGTAATAGCGGCAGGCAGCCTGCTTGGCGTTGCAGTCAACCGTGACGAGTATTCGTTTCCCGTAGGCAAAGTAAACATGATGACCCTATACCCTATGGACATCGAAGAGTTCCTGCTGGCGCAAGGCGAAGAACAAATGATTGGCAGGATCAGGGAATGCTTTGAGGAAAATGCCCCAATGCGTGGCGAAATACGTTGAAACAAATAACTTCGAGCTGGTCCGCTCAACTCAACACGAAATTCTTGCCAGCTATTTGAACGACATGAGCAAATACAACAGCAAAAATGAGACAAAAAAGACTCGAGCAGAAGACATTTTGTACAGCTCCGCAGATTTAAACGATTTCAAGGGGGGAATGACCGAAAACTACGTTTTGAACCAGCTAACAGCTGGAGGGCACATCTGCTATTCCTGGCAGAGCGACGGTGTTGCAGAGATCGATTTTGTCATTCAGAGGGGAAGGGAGCTCGTGCCAATCGAAGTAAAGTCCGCCGGCAACAACCAAGCCAAATCCCTTGCCGTATACATGCAGAAATTCAAGCCAAAGTACGCGATAAAGGTGTCAGCCAGCAATTTCGGTTTTGAAAACAGCATCAAAACGATACCGCTGTATGCTGCGTTTTGCATTTGACTTGGTATGCAGCAAATTATAGTAAATCATCATAGCTATATCATTGCGGAGAGCTGTTGTTCCTGTAGGCCAAAATTTCGGCATGATTCCTGCCGACCGCAACCGCTCAATGGACGTATCATAACTCCAATCTGCCTCCACATAGCCTGCTTGCCTTAGTATTACAGTGCTCGCCATTTTCACATTTACTGCATCATTTGAGCCAAAAGTGTTGTCATTGTATCCTTTCATCAGCCCTTCCTCATAGCAGTACCCCACATACGGCTCTGCCCAAGCGGGCACGTCACTAAAGGGTGCAACGGAAGCATAATATTCCAAGTTTTCACGCACCGCTCCCTCCATATCGTTCAACCTCGTCAATAGTACAGCAAGCTCAGCCCGGGTAAGCCCTTTTTGAAGGTTCAATTCGCCATCTGCATTACCCACAAATATGCCGGCGCTTGTTAACGCGTCGATCGCAAGTTTGTGTTCATCGTAATAATCAAAACAACTGTCGTATTTTCTTTTCAATTCCCAAAATGAAAGCGTTTCTTTTTTCTTGCTTTCTATTTCAGATTTAGCGTATACGTGGGAATGGGAACCGTCTACTTTTCGCACGTCGTCAACCAGAAAATACTCTTCTGCATCATCTCCGGTTGCATTCCAAGTAACATCAAGCATTTTCCATGCGTCGTCAACGTAAGCCATGTTCCACGAATGGATTTCATTGTCATATATAAAATTCGGTATGTCAAGATAATCACACAATTCTGCTACGGCATGGCTGAAGCCTGAGCAAACTGCCAAGCCATTAACCAGCGCCCCGTACGCGTTGTATGGCATGCCGCTCAAATCATAGAAAGACTTTCTATCAGATTCGTTCCATTGGGCAAAATCATAGTCATATTTCACATTTTTGACCAGATAATCGTTTATAAATTTCAGCTGCCCTGTGGCATTATCGGAAAATTTCTTTGCGCTTTCGCCTATTTCACGAATTTTTGCATCAACGGCCGGTTTATATTCCGCGATTTCGACTAAGCTATCATAAAATTCGACATCAGTCCCCTCATATGCGACTGTTGCGCTGCTATATCTTTGGTCTTCCCTGGATGATTCGCGATTATGCAAGCTTACCTCTGCGCTTACGACATTCGACATGATCGGATGAAGTATGGTTTGCATGCTTATCTCAATAGGAATTCTGCCGTAAGATGCATTCACGGAATTCAGGTAGCTGACTAGCAATGCCCGCTCTGCCTCGCTCTTTGTTCCAAGCTCAGGATAGTCAAATTGAAGGCATATTGGCGTTGAATTCCCGAACCTTTCGTCCAAAACGCCTGCATTCTCGGTTACTATTTTATTGACATAGTAAATGATCTCTTCAAAAGTCGCACCATTATGGGGGCACTTAATAGTATTCTGACAATCTGACTCGATCCAAGCTTCCCACCCCGGAAGTTTTTTGCCTATATCGTCAGCAGCAAATGCGTTTGAATGTACCGCCGTGAATGGCTGCACAAAAATTAATGCGATGAATAGCAAACAAAAAAGCT
>WRJV01000222.1 GCA_009778415.1 Clostridiales bacterium
GCAGCTGTCGACTGGGACAGCGCCACAAGAACGGCAATCGCCGAAAAGGACGGCATAACAGTCAAAGTGCCGATTGGCACTGACTACATCGAAAAAGACGGCATCAAGATAGCGAACGACACAACGTCCCTGATCAAGGACAGCCGAACTTACCTCCCTATCCGCATAGTCCTTGAAGCCTTTGGCGCAGCCGTGGACTGGGACGGCGCAAGCAAAACCGTAATAGTGCAAACCTCACAAGCCACAAACACTATCCAGGCGACGATCACGATGGAAGACGGGGGCAAGATCGTTCTTGAACTCTATCCGGACCTAGCGCCGCAATCGGTGCGAAATTTCGTGTATTTGGCTCGGGCAGGCTACTACGACGGGCTGACTTTCCACCGCATTATTGAAGGATTCATGATCCAGGGCGGCGACCCGGACGGCACTGGCAGCGGCGGCCCCGGTTATTCGATAAAGGGCGAATTTCTGGAAAATGGCTTTCCAAACGACCTCAAGCACACCCGCGGCGTATTGTCAATGGCGCGGCGCGGGGACAATTACGACTCGGCTGGCTCGCAGTTTTTCATCATGCTTGCAGACACCCCTTCCCTCAACGGCGCGTATGCGGCCTTTGGCAGAGTAATCAGCGGCATGGATGTTGTGGACAAAATCGCAAGCACACCCAATTCCGGCCCAAACGGGGCGGTGGCAAATGAAAACAAGCCTGTAATGAAGTCCGTCACGATTGACAGCGATAAAGAGCTGCCCGAACCAGACAGGATAAATCAGTGACGCCATCACAACCGGCAAAAGGAGCAAAAATGAAAAAACGAATCTTCACGGCCATCGTTATCAGCCTGCTGCTGTTTCCGACCAGCTTCACCAATGCCGAAAGCACCGTCAGCATAAGCATCGACGGAACCCCAGTGGAATTTAGCCAGGCGTCAGGGCAACCTTTCATCGACGAAAACAACAGGACGCAGGTTCCGTTCAGGCAGGTACTTGAAGCCTTCGGCGCAACTGTCGACTGGGACAGCGCCGCAAGGACGGCAATCGCCGAGAAGGGCGGCATAACTGTCAAGGTTCCGATTGGCACTGACTATATCTACAAAGGCGGCGTCAAGATAGCGAACGACACAACGTCGCTGATCAAGGACAGCCGCACTTACCTCCCCATCCGCATAGTTCTTGAAGCCTTTGGCGCAGCCGTGGACTGGGATGGCAGCACGAACACAGTATTCGTGCGATCCGGCTTTCCTGTCGTCAAGATAGGAATTTTTGAGCCGTTTTCAGGCTACAATGGCGCTGGCGGGAGGCAGGAAGTCCTTGGCATCCAATACGCAAACATTGAAACTCCAACGGTAGACGTGGGCGGTACCACATACCAAGTTGAACTCGTTTACGCCGACAACCAGTCCAATCCCTTTATCGCGCTGTCAGCGGCAAAAGCGCTGACGTCAGCCGGCTGCTCCATCATACTGGGCTCTTATGGCTCCAGCGTGTCCATCGCCGCTTCCGGCGTGTTCGGCGACGCAGGCATTCCGGCTATCGGCGTTTCCTGCACAAACCCAAAAGTGACAGAAGGCAACAGCCACTATTTCCGCATCTGCTACCTGGATTCCTTCCAAGGGCCTGTCCTTGCAAGATTTGCGCAAAATCAGTTCGGCGCGAAGAAAGCCTATTGCCTCGCCAGGCTTGGAGACGACTATTCTGTCGGCCTGTGCAACTACTTCATGGCGGCATTCGGGGAAGAAAACTGCCGCTTTGAAACCTTTTCGGACAGCACCTCGGATTTCAGCGCTTATGTTGCAAACGCCAAGTCGTTTGGCGCAGACGTGTTCTTCTCGCCAGTTTCCACTGAAGTTGCCGCGCTTGTCATCAACCAAGCTGCTGAGCAGGAGCTCAAAATACCGCTGCTTGCAGGCGACACTTGGGATTCAAACGTTGTCCTCAATGCCGCAAAAAACACGGATTTGAGGATTTACGCGACGACGTTCTACCACGAGGGCGGCGACACCGCCTTTGACAGCGGGCTCAAAGCATGGATAAACAACGATCCTGTCGCTCGAATAAACAACGGTGGCGACGACAAAATCGCAGCCGTGTCGGCTATGGGCTACGACGCCTACAACGTAGCCCTTGAAGCGTTGCGCAGAGCGGGCGGGGCAGGCCCGGCAGACGTGATGGCTGCGCTGAGCGGTGTTCGGTACGAAGGCATCACCGGATCAATCGACTTTGACGACGTCAATGGCGACGCGAAGCGGGACGTAGCCTTTGTGATAGTCTGCGACACCGAGGCTTGCGAGTGGAAGTTAGTGAAACAGCAGGGCATAGATTGACAGTGTGTGCCCTCACGGAACTACGTAGTTTTCCCGTTCGATCAGCTCCTTGCCCTGAGCAGAGCATATCCAGTTGAAGAGTACCCGTGCAGGGGCGTCTTCCGGCAGGCCTTTCTGTATCACTGCGTAGAAGTCGTTGACATACGGGTATTTTCCCGAGCGTATCGTGTCGTTGCTGCACTCCACCCCGTCAACGGCCAGTATCTTGGTGCGTTCCAGCTTTTCCTTTTCCATGTTAGCAAGGTAGTAATACACGGTGTAGCCGAGGGCGTCTGCGGAATTGTCGTACTCTGCCACAACTTCCAAGAGGCCAATCATGCTGCCGACGACATGATCAGACGGTGGCTTCATCAAATCGTCCCCCAAGTTGACCAGCTTGTCGAACAAGGTCTGGCTGCCGCTGTCCTTGTTCCGCTGGTACGGGACGATGGCGGCGTCCTTCCCGCCAACTTCGCTCCAGTTCGTGATCTCTCCCCTGTATATCCCCCGTATCTGTCCGTCTGTAAGGCCCTGCACCGGGTTTGCCTTGTTTGCTATGAAAACCAGCGCGTCTCTGCCAATTGGCACCATCTCCAGTTCAAAACCTTGCTCCTTTGCGTACTCAACAGCCTCCAAAGACGGCTCGTATGCGAGCAGCATGTCGAAGCGGCCGTCGACCAGCGCCCTGTAGTTGCTCGTGGTTGAGCCTTCAAAAAGTATAAAGTCTCCTGTCTGCCTGCGGTCTATGCCCAGCACTGTAGCTGTTACGGCTTCCCCCAGCGGAAGCGCCGCTAGCGACCCGCCCATCCTTGGGTAGTTTTCCTGCGTGAACTCGAAATTGCCTATGATCTCAGGCTGCGCCCCGCCTGCACAGGCGCCAAGCCCCGTGCAAATCAAAACAGCCACCGCAATTGCACCCAATACTCTTCCTTTCATTCCCTGCCCTCCTTGCATTTTCATCAGTCTGTACTGCTTGTATTGACTCGAATAAGCCATTCGCCATTTTCTTTTATCAGCCCGCTGCAAAAAGCAGTCCGCACCTGAAAAACGCCTTCTGCCAGTTTATAGAACATAGTCAGCTCGCTTGGCTCAAAAGTCCCATCTGGGAAAAACGGCTCGAAATCCTCGTTAAAAACCATCAAGTGGTTGCTTCCCTGCCGCTGCAGCACGTATATCCCATCGGAGGCGGCGTGGCTAAAAGTCAATCTTGGAAAGCTTTTTATTGTCTTCCCGAGGCCCGCGTCAAATATGTCAGTCCAGCTGCCGTTTAGGAGCGGTGAATCGTCCCCGGCCCGATCCCAATAGCACAACGAAAAGACATCGTCTTTTATAAAATTGCATTGCAGCCATGAGCACCCGGTATAGTCAAAATCGTATTCCACCTCGCCCTTTACCAGCGACATGACTTTCTTATCGCCCTCAGCTACTGCATGCTCAATTGCGCACCACCCGCCTCCCGGGAAATAAGCGCCCGTTGCCTTTCCGTCGATTGCCTTCTTCTCTCCGCTTGGCAAGCTTGCGATGTAACAGCAGCTGTCTTGATAGCATCCGGCTACCGCCAGCGAATTCTCCTGGTCGATGGTGACCCAGTCGTACTCCGCAGGTAAAATATTGTTTCCTGCGCTGTCGTTAATGCCTTGAAGCTCGTTGTCATGGTAAACATTATAGTCATAGATTTGGGAATAATAGTCCTTCTGAGCGTCCCAACCCATTGTCGGCGGCTTCACAAACTCCCCCTTCGTGTTTATGACGCCAAAGCGGGCAGTTTCCCATTCGTCCCCTATTGATACAAGCGCTTCGCCGTTCCTGAATTCCTCTGCCGTATAAAACGGCCCTGGTATCACAACGTTGCCGTTCCTGTCGATGTACTGCATCCACGTCTTATCGGTCTGCCCTGCACCCTGTCCGTGCCCGTAAACCGTCACCGCGCCCAGCCCTTCCGAAAATCCGTTGAAATATCCTTCCCCATTAAATACAAAGTTCCCGTCAACGTCGTATGCTTTGAAATTCTGCCTGAACCCCTCATCGGTTTCCTCAGCGCTGATGACAATTATCCGTTCCTCCGAATAGTTCACCCAGTTTCCGAGAAGCCCGTCAAGCACCCATTCCCCGGAAGACTTTGCTACTGCAATCTTTTTTGGCGCGGTTTCTGCGCTATATGGATTCTCTGCCATCTCGTCATCAATATCCACAGGGTATGCAAGGTACAGGTACTCCGAATCGGGGTCAATGTAATAGGCGCTTTCATAGACTGGGTCAACCACGATCCGCCCTTTCGAGTCGACTAAGCCGTAAATGCTTGAGTCCCAAAACATGTCGGCAGACACCGTCCGCTTCCCTTCATAGGGATAGAGCTTGCCGTAGTCGTCTGCCGGCTTTAGCTGATCCACATATGCTTCTTTGCTGTACCTGCTTGTGATTTCAGGGGGGATTTCAAAGGACGCGAGCTGTGGCAGCTCAGACAAGTAAAAAACCGGCTGGTCCGAGTCAGCCTGAAAGTCGCCGCCTGGCTGGCCTGGTTTCGGTTGGCTGCAGGAGGCAATCATCATTATCATCAATAGTATGCTCAATGTTTTAAACGTTTTCATGGTAGTTGGACGCATCCTTTCTTGTTTTGTTCCATTTGCTGCAAATCCACGCCTCGCTTCAAAGCCACATTGAACTGGTTCCTTTCCATGTCGTCAGAAAAGTCCTCAAATTGCCACGTAGTTTTCCCGTTCGATCAGCTCCTTGCCCTGAGCAGAGCATATCCAGTTGAAAAGGATCCGGGCAGGTGCGTCTTCCGGCAGGTCTTTTCGTATCACGACGTAAAAATCGTTGACATACGGGTATTTTCCCGAGCGTATCGTGCGGTTGCTGCATTCCACTCCGTCAACAGCTAATATTTTCGTATTTTCCAGCTTTTCCTTTTCCATGTTCGCTAGGTAGTAATACACGGTGTAGCCGATGGCGTTAGCAGAATTGTCGTACTCTGCCACAATGTCTAAAAGCCCTCCCATGGTTCCGACAATCAGCTCATACGGCGGCAGCATCAAATCGTCGCCTAGGTTGACCAGCTTGTCAAACAAGGTCTGGCTGCCGCTGTGCTGGTTCCGCTGGTATGGGACGATGGCAGCGTCCTCTCCACCAACTTCGCTCCAGTTCTTGATCTCGCCCCTGTATATCCCTCGTATCTGTGCGTCTGTCAAGCGTTGCACCGGGTTTGCCCTGTTTACAATGAAAACCAGGGCGTCCCTGCCGATCGGGGCCATCTCCCATTCAAAACCCTGCTCCTTTGCGTATTGCACAGCCATTTCAGACGGTTCGTATGCGAGAAGTATGTCGAAACTGCCGTCTATCAGCTCCACGTAGTTGTATGTGGTAGAACCTTCAAAAAGGATGAAACCCTCTGTCTGATCCCGGTCAATGCCAAGCACTGCTGCCGTCACGGCTTCCCCCAACGGGAGCGCGGCCAATGATCCGCCCATCCTCGGATAGTTCTCCGGAGTAAACTCGAAATTGCCGACATACTCGTGCTGCGCTCTTTCTGCGCAGGCGTAAAGCCCCGTGCCCAGCAAAACGGCCATCGCAATTGCCCCCAGTAATTTTCCTTTCATTAACTGCTCTCCTTTCATGATCGTCAGTCAGTATAGCTTATATTGACCCGAACAAGCCATTCGCCGTCTTCTTTTATCAGCCCGCTGTAAAAAACTGTGCGAACCTGATAAACGCCGTCGCCCAGCCGTATGAACTTGGTTAGCCAGCTGCCGCAGGGTGTAAAAAACCCCTCTGGGAATAACGGATCGAAATCATCGTTAAATACCATAAATTGGTCGCTTCCCAGCCGAGGCAGCTTGTAAAACCCGTCGTCAAGGGCATAGTAGTCATTAAACCCAGGGAAGCTTTTCGTTGTCTTCCCCAAGCCTGCGTCGAATATGTCAATACGTCCGTTGTTATCGTGCAAGGTATGGCCCTCGGTCAGACCCCGATATACCATTGCAAAGACATCGTCCTTGATTTGTTCGCAATGCAGCGATGCGCACTCGGTATAGTCAAACTTGTATTCTGCCTCCCCCTTTACCAGCGTCATGACTTTCTCGTCGTCCTTACCCCATGCGTATTCAACTGCGCACCATCCACCCCCAAGGAAATAAGCACTCGTCGCTTTTCCGTCGAATTCTTTCTTCTCCCCACCCGGAAGGCTTACGAAGTAACAGCGATGGTCATAGTCATCGCCATAATGGCGTCCTGCTACGGCCAGCGAATCCTCCTCGTCGATGGTGACCCAGTCGTACTCCGCTGGCAAAATAGTTTTGCCGGTGCTGTCATTTATGCCTTGATACCCGTTGCGCTCACTTACATAATAGTCATATATCTTTGACGTGTACGCTTTCTGAGTGTCCCAATCCATTGTCGGCGGCTTTACGAACTCCCCCTTCGTGTTTATTACAGCGAAGCGGGCATTATCATTGTCGACCCCTATTGATACACGCGCTTCGCCGTTCTTGAATTCCTCAGCCGATAAAAACGGTCCTGGTATCACAACGTTGCCATTCCTGTCAATGTACTGCATCCACGTCTTATTGCTCCACCCTGCATACCCCTGCTCGTAAACCGTCTCCGCGCCCAGCCCTTCTGAAAAACCGTCGAGATATCCTTCCCTTTCGAAAATGAACTTACCGTTAGTGTCGTATACTTTGAAAACTTGCCTGTCCTCCTCATCGGTTTCCTCGCTGCAGATGACAATTATCCGTTCCTCCGAATAGCTCGCCGAATATCCAATAAGCCCGTCGATCACCCAGTCCCCTCGTGAGCTTGCTATTACAATCTTTTTTGGCCCAAGTTCTGCACTATACGGATTCTCTACCTGCTCGCCACCAAATCCCACAGGGTAGATAAGGCACAGGTACTCAGAATCGGTATCTAGGTAATTGGCGCTTCTATAGACCGGGTCAACCACGATCCGCCCTTTCGAGTCAACTAGGCCATAAAGACCTGAGCCAGTATACACGTCGGAAGGCTCCTTCCATTTCCCTAAGTAGGGATAGAGCTTGTTGTAGTCGCCAGCCAGCTTTAATTTGTCCACATAGGCTTCCTCGCTGTACCTGCGTTTGATTTCGGGTGGGATTTCAAAAGGCGCGAGCTGCGGCAGTTCAGACAAGTAAAAAACCGGCTTATCCGAATCAGCTTGAACGTCGTCGCTCGGATGGCCTGGTTTCGATTGGCTGCAGGAGGCAAGCATCGCTATCAACAACAATATGCTCAATGTCTTAAACGTTTTCATGGTAGTTGGACGCA
Source organism: Clostridiales bacterium (assembly GCA_009778415.1). Classification (GTDB taxonomy): domain Bacteria; phylum Bacillota; class Clostridia; order Peptostreptococcales; family Anaerovoracaceae; genus WRJK01. The sequence continues at coordinate 7,581 of WRJV01000222.1, forward strand.
TCCTTTCTTGCTTTGTTCCATCG
>WRJV01000223.1 GCA_009778415.1 Clostridiales bacterium
GTATAGTTTATCACAACGGAGACGTTAAAACCATTTTCATTAAATATTTGTGCCGCCACGTGCGGCGGCATGGGTAAAAACAAGAAAACCATTAGGATAACTCTATTCTTATGAATGGTTGCGATTCTCGCATTGGGTTTGTTTGCAGGGCACACACCGATACAAACGCCAGAGGTATCATCCCTGACGCGATTAAAGAACACAGTTCGCCTTTTCTCGACATCGAGGGCTTGACGAAACTGGAAAGTCTTTCTTTGGGAAGAACTGAAGTAAGCGATTTTTCACCATTGTTCAAACTACCTAAGATGTTTTATTAGTTTCCAAAATTGACGCTTTGACTCTGCATTGATAGAAAGGTTGCCGAAACGAGACGGAAAAGGCTTGCCCAATAGCAAGATTTGGGTCGGTAGCCAGCACGAATGACCAGACAGGAACACGGAGAGCATTTTATTTAACAATATATTGACGTCCAATTCTTGAAATAAAAAATATTATCACTGTATAAAGAAATAGTATTGACATATGCAATACTTCATGCTATATTTAGTGTATCAACTATTACGGAAAGCAAGAGGGTTGAACTATGCTGAAAGCGATTAGCCTTTTTTCGGGCGCAGGTGGATGCTCACTTGGTTTTGCAAAGTGCGGTGTAGACATAATTGCAGCATATGACAATAATCAATCTGCAATTGATACATATAATCTGAATTTTGGCGGTAACAAGTGTTTCAACGTAGATTTAGCAAAATGTGATTTTGATGAAATACGAATGGATTTAGGACTTGAACGCGGGCAACTTGATTTAATTATCGGCGGACCACCTTGTCAGGGGTTTACTACAGCAGGAAATCGTTCAGTAGAGGATGTCAGGAATAAACTTGTGGGCAACTATGCCCGAGCACTTGAACTAATATTTCCAAGATGGTTCGTTATGGAAAATGTTGAAGGTATCCTCACTACGGCGGGTGGTAGTTATTTAGTAGAGTTCCTTAACAACATGATAAGGTTGGGGTATTCAGTTTCACTTGAGAAGATTTACGCTCACGAGTACGGGGTTCCCCAGCGGCGCAAGAGGGTTTTTATTGTTGGAAATCGAGAGGGAAAATCCTTTTCTTTTCCTCAACGGCTATCAAACGCGTATGGGGCTATTTACCGCAATGGTGTACACACTTTATGGGATGCTATTGGTGATTTGGAGAACTCAGATTTGCCAGAGCTTGATCACACTCAAAAAAAAGAAGTCGGCATTCGGCTTGAACGTATTCGCGCCTTAAAAGTTGGGCAAACCATGAAGGATTTACCACAAGAATTACAGCACACTTCTTTTAAGCGCAGAGCCAACAGAAGGGTATGTGATGGAACCCCATCTGAAAAACGTGGAGGTGCGCCATCGGGACTAAAACGATTGTCTTATGATGAACCTGCATTGACAATTACGAGCTCCTCAATTTCAGAGTTTGTGCATCCAACAAAAGACCGGATGCTTACACTACGTGAGTGCGCCCGTATTCAGACATTTCCAGACACCTTCATGTTTACTGGAACAGATCAGCAGAAAGCCATGCAAATTGGAAACGCCATCCCACCGCTGTTGGCATACTATATCGCTAAACAGATTGCGATATGTGACAATGGTGAAAAATTTTATGTACCTGTTGGGTTACTCGCTTATTGTGTCACAAAAGCAGATGCAATGAGCCCGTTGCTCCAGAGGACGTGCTCAATGCTGGAAGATTTGTTGGTAAAGAAATGTGAGCAAATGAGGTTAACTTATGCCAATTAGCAAACAACAGCGAGAGTTCTATAGGTTATTTTCGCAACACGGCTCTGGTGATGCACTTATCCGAATTGAACCAAAAGACGTGGTACTGTTAATACATATTGCGGCGATTGATGTTTTAGGATTGACATGCAAATGGATGATACCGCAATATATTGATATAGCCAAAAAGGATTTTTTCGAGATAACTTCCCAAGATATTGATTCGCTTGAAATGGTATCAGAAGAACAGGCGATAGAGTTTATGGGATTGTGCGGGGCATCTGATCCTTCAAATGTAATTTTTCTATATTTGAGAAATCTATGCGAATTATACAGACGTCGTTTTAAGTTTGTGAATATACTTAAAAAACAGCCATTTCCACTTGCCGAGCAAATCGGGCCAAAGTCACTGCTCGAATATGGACACTGTGACAACAACTTGTTGTTTACTTGGATGTGTTGGAGGAAATGGATATACGACATAGATAACAGAAGCGCGCAGGAGACGGGATACCTTTTTGAGCCGATCCTTGCAAGTTGCATTGGGGGCGTATCGGTTTCACACAGGCATTCTCCTGTAAAGCGCATTAGCGACTCTGGGATTCAAACAGCAGAGGGAAGGCGAACAGATTGATGCGATACCAGCCGTTATTACGCTTGAAGCCCAAAAGGAAATAATCAATATTCGCGATGCAAAGGGGAATGTATATAGAATTGAACGCTTCCTTGTCGATGAATAAAGCGAACAAACCGTTTATCAAAATTGAAGCATGTCACGCCGGCTCTACGGAGACGACTAAGTGTCATTTTCGGGCCGTGCGCTTCAGGTTCAGAACGACCAGCGACAGGAAGATGAGCGCGATGCCCACAATTTTCACTGGGGTGAGCGCCTCGCCGTAGACGGCGCGCCCGGCGATGGTCGAAGTCAGCGGTTCGACAAACAGGATTACCATCGCCCTGCTCGCTTCCATTTTTTCCAAGCCCTTCGTATAACAGACAAACGGGATGAGCGTCATAAGGAAAGCGAACGCGAACAAATACATGGCATTGTGGCTGCTTTCGCCTATCAGCATGAATAGATGCCGCCAGTCGCAGAAGGGCACGAGCGAAACGCCGGCCATGCCAAACGTGTAGGCTGTTGCGGTATAGGCGTTGTACTTCCTCAGCGCGACTTTGCCGAAAACTGTGTATTGCGAGAAGCACAGTGCGGACGCTAGGCCGAATAAAATGCCGGGCACGTTTATATCGCCTCCGACGGCAATGCCGTCTGCGCGGATAAGGCCAACAGCCAACACACAGCCCGTAAATGCGATCAGCAGCGCCGCCACCTTTTGCGTTGTGATCTTGTCCTTGAAGATGAGCGCGGACAGAACCGTCACCATGAACGGCGACGTGTACAGCAGGGCAGATGACGCGGACAACGTGATCATCTGCATTGTTCTGAAATAGATGACGTTGTAAAGCGCGATCCCAACGCCGCCCATGACGGCAAAAATCCAGATGTCCGGTGGGTTGATTTTCATCTTTTCCCTGTCCGTCAGGAGAAAGAAAACGAACAGGCACACGGACACGATAAGGCCCCGCGAGGCCGACATTTCGGCGAAAGTGAAGCCGATGGCAGCCATATGCCGCGTGAAGAGGCCGAGCAGGCCCCAGCAAGCTGCCGCGAACACGATAAGCAATTGTGCTGTTTTGTTCATCATACCCGTATTCTCCATTATAATTTCACAAGGCGTTCCAAAGGCTTACAGTGGCGTAGCTGCGGTATGGCCGCCATGCTTCAGCCATTTCCAGCAGCTCGTCTGACGTGCAGGGATGCAATGCTTTTTTTACGCCTGCGTCTGTTTCGAGGAAAGCGTCAGGCCATTCCATCGTGCGCATGGCAATGTATTTTGCCGTCCAGCTTCCGATGCCTTTGATCATCATCAGCTTTTTTATCTCTTCTTCCGGCTCGGCGCAAAGGTCAAAGTCTATTTCTGACCGTACGAACGCTTGCGCCAACTCGCGTATAGTGTTTGACCGCGCGGAAGTCACTCCGAGCGTACCGAAATTATTTGCAATTCCTTCGCCCATGGCCAATATGCTATCGGGCGTCGGGAAGACATGGGTCAATCCGGCAATCCCGGTTTGGACAGGTATGCCGAAACCCTTAACTATTCTTGCCGCCAGCGTTCTTGCCGCCTTAACGGTGACCTGCTGCCCAAGCACCGCGCGCACCGCCATTTCAAAGGCGTCGAAGCACCCCGGCACACGGGTTCCCAAAACGCAAAGGCCCGGGCTGATGTCGTTCATCGTTTTCAGCGTTTCATATACCGCTGCAGGGTCGCAATACAAATCAAACAGATGCTTTACCCGTGCCAGCACCTGCGGGATGGCCGGGAGCAACGCGTCGCTCACTGTTACGCTTAAGACGTTCTTTTTGGCGTCGTGCCCAACCCGCACAACGCCGCATATCCGATTGCCTGCTGCGTCTTCGAAATGCGCTGTGCGCATGTACTCATCGTTTATCACTGTCTCAATACCTGGGATAGCGCGGCTTTCAAGAAAACGGAGCACTTCCGCCCAAGTGTAGGGCGGGCGGTAGCCCAGAGCAAGCGTAATTTCGCCGCTCGCCTTTTTTTTGGCCGGCATCCTTTTTCGCAGCGCCGTGGGTGCGAGGCTGTAGTGTTTTTTGAACGCGTCGTTGAACCGGCGCAAGCTGCCGAACCCGGCAGCCATTGCAACGTCCAATACCGACAAGTTTGTGTCTGTAAGCATGTTTTTTGCAAGGAGCAGCCGGCATGTCTGCAAATAATGAACAGGCGTCACATTGTATTCGGCCGTGAACACGCGCCGCAGATGCCTGCCGCTGCAACCCAGCCGCCCGGCCAGCTCGTCCAAGCTCTGCCCGCATCCGCAGTCTTTTTCCAGCATTCTCGTTGCCCGGTAAACCAAACTGGCGGTGGCGTCGGTTTGTGAAGCGCCGGGTGCAAGTTCCGGCCTGCATATCAGGCAAGGGCGGTACCCGGCTTGTTCCGCTTCTGCAGCGGTCGGGTAAAATGTGCAGTTCTCGGCTTTTGGCTGCTTTGAGCGGCATACGGGGCGGCAGTAAATTCCAGTAGACGATATCCCCACGAAAAAGCGCCCGTCAAAACGGGCATCCCTTGCCTTGAACGCTTCATACAAACCATCATCGTGCTTTATCATCGCTTGCGCCTCGTTCCTCGCGCGCACTGTTGCCCGCAACCAATAATCGATGATACCATTGTAACACACTTTTTGCAACAATCTAGCTATTTTCGGACATGGTTTGGGTTAAGTGCCGATTTTATTTTGCCTGGCGCATCGCTTGCGCAGCAAGGACCCTAGACAAAGCAGGGCAAAAATCGCTAGGCAGACGCCGGTTTGAAACGCCGCGTAGCGCCAGAAATTTTCACTGTTGTTTACGCTGGCCCTGTTCAAAAGTGGAATCCCTAGGGTAATTGCAAAATACCAAAATGCGGGCGGCAGGAACCTGCCGGCAGTTTGCCAAAGCGGTTTGCCCGCATGATGTATGGTTTCATTGCTGGGCAGCTGCTTTTCCACACGGGTTGATTTCAAAGAAACATATCCTGCTATCTGGTACAAAACGAGCAGCGATACAAAGAATATGGCAGTGCCCGCCATCGCGTGAAGCCTTCCTGCCGTTATCCATAGGCTGCCGGTATCAAAGCTGAGTAGGTGGAACGAGACAATGAGGCGAAAACCGTTGACGAAGATTGTAAACAGGTACGAAGCCACAAAGCCGATGGCAAGCCAGCAAAACCCTCTCTTTATTGTCCCCATTCGGTGAACAAAGGAATAAACGATTGTGAGAAAGGAAATGATCAGGAATTGGACGCCCGAGCAGGCCGGCGCAATGATAAAGCGGAAGTGGTGGTTGACGTAGCCAACATCCGCAGCCTTTTCAAAAGCGACTCCGCTTATGGCTTTTATCCACCAAACCGTAGGCGCCAAAATCCACTCAAGGTCGCCGCAGGCAGCCTTGCTGTAGAAAAGCTTGATTCCAAAAGCGATGATGAACCCGGCAAGGTACACGGCCCAGTATTGGGACACAGCCATCTGCATTTTCCTGAGAGCTGTCATTTCCCTGCCCTTTGCCCTCTGCCTGCACTATGAATTGCCAGTAGCATCATGAAAAGCATCATGGCAATGAGAACGATGTCTGAAGGCTCTGCCCCCACGCCGTAGCCCACGGCCAAGTTGGACACGTGCAAGGGCAAGGGCAGCGGCTGGTCCACATCGGCGCTGTTCTTGTCAGCGTTCCTCACCTCATCGATTACCGCGACAAAGGACGTGTACCGGGTCATCATGCTGTATTTGAGCCCGATGGCGGTTACTTCTTTTTTCACGGCGTCCTCGTCAGCACGGCCCAGCCCGTAGTCCATCAGGCTCTCCACCTTTGCCCGCGCCCACAGATAGCCGATGGCCGTATTGGTTTCCAAGGGCTTTGTTTCGGAAAGCTGGATATCCTGAACATAGTCGCCGCTTGCGGTTTTGCCTGTGATCCGTATGGTTCCGCTGGGTTCGCCTCGCCATTTGCCGTACAGTACGATCGGCCTTTGCGCAAAAAGGACCGGCAGGCTGGAGGGCTCAACATCATAGGCGTTGAAACCGGAATACGATACGCTGACGTCTGTTAGGACCGGTGATTCGACGTATGAACGGAAGCGGTCTGCAACTTCTGCGACTTCCGAAGGCTTTGTCGCCACAAATGACTCGCCCAGGCCATTTTTTGCTACCCCGTCAATCAAATAGCGGTTGACCGCGCTGCCAATGCCAAATGCAAAATAGTTGGTATTGTTGAGGTTTTTGCCAATGAAGTCAAAAACGTCTTGCTCGGCGTCGATCTCACCGTCTGTGATCAGGACAACGCTCCGAGCTATGTCTTTATCCATTGGTATGGAGACTGCGCGGCGCATAGCCGGCAGCAATTCTGTCCCGCCTCCGCCGAACTCGCGTTCAATCATGTCAAACGCTTTTTTTATGTTGGACGCCACAGCCGGCACTGAGTTTGCCGACATCTGCTTTGACTCATCGTCAAATACCACCAAGTTGAAGCGGTCTTTTTCCTTTAGGTGGCCTAGAAAGTCCGTGAGGAGCTCCTTTGCCGTATTAAGCGGAAACCCGTCCATGGAGCCGGATACGTCCAGAACGAAAATGTACTCCCTTGGCTGCTTGTCTTCAACTTGCACCCGCTCCGGTGGCTGCAACATCAGCAGAAAGAAGTTTTCCTCCTCGCCGGTCTTTAGCATGAGCCCGCACAGCACATCTTCGCCAGTCAGTTTGTAACGGAGTATGTAGTCCCGGTTCCCGGCGAAGTCTTCCGGATTTGAGAGTGTAATCTGCGCCTCCGACTCGCCTGCCCAATTGACTTCAACGTCGTGGGAATCGCATGCCAGCGCTGAAATCGGGATGCCGGTGGAGAGGTTGACTGTAATATTGTATTTTCCGGGAGGGACTTTCCCGTCTTTCAAGTACGGGCTTGCTACCCACTGGTCGGACTGGGACGCTGCGCTTGCAGACTGGTTGGAATAACGGGGAGCTACTACGGTGGGGAAAACAAACTCATATGCGCCGTCGGTGGAAAGGACCAGCTCGGAATAGTGCAGCTCAATGGAAACGGTGTCCCCTGGCATAATGTTCGCCACATTCATGCTGAAGACGTTGGGCCGTTGCTGCTCCAGCAAGGACGCGCTCTTGCCTTCGCTCTTTGCATCTTCAAACTCTTGCTTTGCCTCTTGGCGTTCCTTAATTACGGCGGTGACAACTTTGTCGCCGATTTCCATTTTCATGCCATGGACGGAGACTTTGCTGGACGCAGGGAAGACATAGCTGGCGTTTATCGGCTT
>WRJV01000224.1 GCA_009778415.1 Clostridiales bacterium
AGCATTGTCGCTCCTTATCTGAAAGAGCTTATAGCCGTCGTTAATGGTTTTCACGGCTCTTAGGAGCGGGCACCCGCCGTTATCCGTAGCCGCCGTCATGGACGTAGCTGAAACGGGAACCAGCTACTCTCCAACGAGCACCATGCCGCATTCGTCGACGCCTATCACTTTCTCCCCCTGCTCCCTCAGCTTTCTGACTTGGCCGATGGTTTCTCCGTCCAGCTTTTCGCCGGGGCAGACCAGCGGGATGCCCGGTGGGTAGGGAATGATGGAGGACGCGCAGACCCGCCCCTCGGCTTCTGCTAGCGGCACTCGTTTCTTTTGCTCCGGTATGTCAAACAGCTCTGCCCGTTTTGGCGGCGCTGGTTTTTCTGCATTGCCCATTTTTGCAGCTGCCGCTCCAAAGCGCGCGCTGTTTTCACTTAGAGCCGCGATTTCTGAAAGCGCGTTCGCAAGCTTCACCATGTCGCCTCTTGTGTTGCCTATGCCCGTCATGCACATTACTAGGGTCCCCGTGCTCAGCTCTGCTATTATCCCATGCTTTTCTGCCAGCTCTTGTTCGAGCTCACAGCCTGAAACGCCCCGCGCCCCAAGGCTGAAGTTCAACTTCGTCTGGTCCATGCCGCTGCCCCTGCCTATCAGCGAGAGCCCGTGAATCCCCTCTGCCTTGTCGTAAAAATAGCCCAAGTTCTCTTCCCATTCCTTAAAAAGCAGCTTTCCGTGCTCCTCTATTATTGACGCGCTTATGTCAAGGGACACCATCAGGATGTACGAAGGGCTTGTGCTTTCAATGCACTGCAGCTTGTCTTCGACCAGCTGCTTGTCCACCCTGCCTGAGTGGATGTTCAATACCGCGCTCTGGGTCAGCGACGCCAGCGTTTTGTGGATGCTGGTCACTGCGATGTCCGCGCCTGAGTTTCCCGCAGACTTCGGAAAGCCTTTGATGCCGTGTTTGTTGAAAAACGTCAGGTGTGCGCCGTGAGCCTCGTCGATTATCAGCGTTTTGCCGTGCTTGTGGACAACTTCCGCTATCTTTTCCACGTCGCTGCAAATGCCGTAGTAGTTCGGGCTCGGGAGTATAACCGCAAAGGCGTCCGGCTCGGCAGTCAGCAGTTCATCTATTTGTTCGGGCAGGACTGCCCCTGAAATGCCGTACTCGGGTATGATTTCGGGGTATGCGTAAACCGGCCTTATGTCAGCCAGCACTAGGGCGTTGAACACGGACTTGTGGGAGTTCCTTGCCATTATCAGCTTTTTCCCCTTTGGCACAGACGCCGCGACCGCAGCTATCAGCCCTCCGCTGGTCCCGTTGACGAGCAGGTGCGAACTCCTCGCCCCGAAAAGGGCCGCATACCTTTCCTGGCACTCTTTGATGATGCCCTCTGCTTGAAAGAGGTTGTCAGCCCCCGGTATCTCCGTCACGTCGCAGTCCATAAAGTTTTCGAGGAACTCGTCGTAGCCAAAACGCCTGTAGATCGCAGAGCCTTTGTGCCCCGGCATGTGAAACGAAACAGTGTTTTTCCTTGCGTGCTTCAGCAGGAAATCGTATATCGGCGTGTTCATGGCTGCCTCCTTTCGTTTTTAACAATTCTATTATACCATTTCCGGCACTGCATTGCTTGCCTTGAAATATATTTTTGAAACTGGCCATGTGCAAAATATTTTGCGCAAGAGGGCATAAAAACCTTGCGCTGCCAATTGATCTTTGATATCATTTTTATAGTCTCTTCATTCACTTTATCGAACAAACTGAGGTGCGGCGATGCAGGCAAAGCAATACCACAAACTTCTCCATGAATTGTGCCATGTGATGCAGGAAGGCGTTCATATCGTAAACGCTGCCGGCATTACGGTCATATACAACGAGGCTATGGCAGCTCTTGAGAAAACCAAGCGCGAAGAAGTCCTGGGCAAGCCCTTTAGGGAAGTGTTCGCAAACATCCCCGAAGACGAAAGCACGCTCACCCGCGCCTTGAAGCACCGTATGGCCACCGAGCGCCAGCCTCAGACCTACCTCAACAAAAACGGGAAAGAGATATCTACCATCAATACGACGATCCCGGTCCTCGACTACGATAAAAATATAATAGCTGCCATTGAAATTGCGAAAGACGTGACCGAAATAAGGGAACTGTCGCACACAATCCTGGAGCTTAAACAAGAATACCCAATCCCCCGTACCGCTTCCGGCACCAAAATAAGGACCTACGTCTTCAGCGACATCATCGGCAAAAGCAAAAACTTCACGGAAGTGCTGCAAAAAGCCCAGCGCGCGGCAAAGAGCTCAGCGTCTGTGCTGATTTGCGGCGAAACCGGAACCGGCAAGGAACTGTTTGCCCAGAGCATCCACTTTGATTCGGACAGGAAAGCGCGGCCTTTCCTCGCGCAGAACTGCGCGGCAATCCCCGAAAGCCTGCTTGAGGGGATGCTCTTTGGGACGTCAAAAGGCGGGTTCACCGGCGCCCTCGACAGGCAGGGCTTCTTTGAACAGGCCAACGGGGGCACTCTGCTGCTGGACGAAATAAGCGCGATGCCGTTCGCCCTTCAGAGCAAACTCCTGCGAGTGCTGCAGGAGCGGTACATACGCAGGGTGGGAGGCACCAAGGACATCCCTATAGATGTACGGATCATAGCCACGATCAACGAGGACCCCAAAGCGCTTATCGAAAGCGGCCGGCTCCGCAAGGACCTGTACTACCGGCTGAAAATAATAGAAATTTCCATACCGCCGCTCCGCGAGCGGCCCGACGACATACTCGTCTTGGCAGAAAGCTTTCTGGACAAGTACAACGAGAAGTTTGGCAAGCAGATATGGATGCTGTCTGATGACGCCAAAAACAGGCTCCTTGCATACGATTTCCCGGGCAATGCCCGGGAACTAGAAAACATCATTATGTCTGCCGTCGCGCTGTCCAGCGTCGAGCACGTGCTGTCGGGGCACTCTCTCGACATCCCGGAAAAAGCGTCTGGTTTTTCCGGCGGCTGGGGCGGCTGGGGGCTCAAAAGCCTGAACGGCGCCACTCTGTCCGAATACATCGAAGCAGCCGAAAAGAAAATCGTCCTTGAGGCTTTTGCAAACAACGGCGGTAACATCTCCAAGACCGCCCACCAGCTCGGCATGAACCGCCAAAACCTTCAGTACAAGCTTAGGAAGTACAACCGCTAAGCAACCGCTGAGCGAAGCCTGCCCGTCTGCCCCTAAAGGAAGAAAATCAGCGTGTCCAGCAAGAACAACGGAATCAGGAAACACAGGGACCATCCCATGTACCCGAAAAAGCTCGGCATTTTGATGTTGTTCTCCTCCGCAATCGACCTCACCATGAAATTCGGGGCGTTACCTATGTACGTGTTGGCGCCCATGAACACGGCTCCCGCCGATATGGCGAGCAGCATTTTCGGCGCCACTATGCCTATCGTCGTAGCCACCCCTTCTGTAGCTCCAAGTGATGCCGACGTGGTCAAAAACACCAAGTATGTAGGCGCATTGTCCAAGAAGCTCGAAAGCGCACCCGTCGCCCAGAAGAAGTGCAGCGGCTTGGTGAGCCCAAGGCTGCCACCGTAAGTCCTGAGCAGCGCAAGGGCCGGTATCATCGTAATGAATATCCCGATGAACAGTTTTGCCACTTCCTGTATCGGGCCCCATGTGAAGAAGTTGTCTTCTCTGATGGTTTTTTTTGTCGTCTTCATCGAAAGGAACGCGGCGGCAAGGATGACAACCATCTGAATTATGCTGTTGTAGCCCACCACGACGCCTTCGAATACATGCAGCCCGTGCACCTCGCCCGTCACTTGGTCTGCAAAAGCCGGAAGGTTGGGCAAAAGGCCGTTGAGCAGCACTCCGGCTATGATCATTCCGATGAATATGAAGTTGTGCGCACCTTCGACCCTGAGCGGCGATTTTGCTTCTTTCTGTGCAGAGTCTCCGGGAGAGCGGCCGGCCGCCAGCTCGTCCTTGTAAAAGCGTGCGTCAATGACAAACAAGACGACTATAAGTATCACAGCGTTGAAAGCCATCAGCGGAAGCAGCCGCATTGTCCAGAAAAACGGTATGCCCCGCAGGAACCCGAGAAACAGCGGCGGGTCACCGACTGGCGTCAGGCTCCCCCCGATGTTCGATACGAGGAAGATGAAGAATATTATGATGTGCGCTTTTTTCTCCCGCCATTTGTTGGCCCGGATCACAGGCCTTATGAGAAGCATGCTGGCCCCGGTCGTCCCGACCCAGCTGGCAAGGAGCGTTCCTATTAAAAGCATCACTGCGTTCACTTTAGGCGTACCGGAAAGGCTCCCTCTGAGGATGATGCCGCCTGCCACTGCAAACAGGCCGAAAAGCAGCACAATAAACGGAAGGTAATCGAGCAGGACTATCTCAAGGACGTTGAAAATCAGCGTGTCTGCCCCGAAAACCACCCCAAACGGGCCAAGGAACGTCAGTGACCAAAAGACGACCACCCAGTGCATGTTGTGTTCCCACCAGTGAGAGCTGACGAGCGGAAATATCGCTATTGAAAGGAGCATCCCCACGAACGGGATGATTCCCCAAATCGGCAGGAGTTCCCCCAAATCCTGATGATGTGTTTCGTCTGCCCCAAAAACCAATGTGCAGTTGCACAATACTAAAGCCAAGCCCGCTAAAAAAACTCCTGCGCCGCTTCTTACTTTCATCTGACTGCTCCCCTTCCTTTTTCCCTTTTGCGTTGTGTGCATTTTACGTTTTTATATTATACTTCAATGGATTGTGTTTATCAACCTTTTACTGGATTATTTGTGATATTTTTCGTTTTTCGTTATTTTGAAGGCCCTGTAAATTTGCTCTAAAAGGATCACGCGCATCATCTGGTGGGGGAACGTCATCTTAGAAAACGAAAGCCGAAAGTCAGCCCTTGCCGAGGCTTCACCTGCGAGGCCGCCTGCACCTCCGATCACGAAAACAGCGCGGCTCTTCCCTGACTTCCCCAGTTCCTCGATTTTGGCTGCCAGTTCGCAAGAGTCCAGTTCTTTGCCTGATATTTCCAGCGCAATCACGTAGTCTTCTTTTTTTATCCGCTTTATGATGCTTCGCCCCTCGTCAAGCAGCGTCGCCTCTTCCTTCAGTTCGTCTATTTGCAATGTGCAATATTTACTCAGCCTTTTGGCATATTCGGCAGCTGCGTCCACCCAATGCTTTTCTTTCAGTTTTCCAATGCATACGATCGTTATGTTCATAGCCCGCCTCCGATCACACAGTGTAGAGCCCGCTCATCTTGTCCCTCTCTATGATGTCGATGCACACGTCCCTGTCAATGCGGCAGCCCTGCTCTTCGAGCAGGTTTTTGACCGTCTGGTACGCCATTTCCGGGAAATTGTTCTCCTTGCTTAGATGCGCCAGCAGCACGTGCCTTTCTTTCGGCCGCTCCAAAACAACCTTGCAGATCACTTCTGCCGCAGCCGCGTTCGACAAATGGCCCTTTTCCCCCAGTATCCGCTGCTTTATCGGCCAAGGGTACCTGCCCATCCTGAGCATTTCCACGTCGTGGTTGGCTTCCAGCACGAGCAGGTCGGCGTCTTTTATGGCATTGTAAATGTCATCGTTGACAACTCCCGTGTCTGTAAGGACGCTGATTTGCTTGCCGCCTGAGCAAAACGAAAACCCCGCAGGCTCCGCTGCGTCGTGTGACAACGGGAAGGGCATGGCTTCGATGTCGCCAATAATAAACTTCTTCGCGGTTTCAAATGTTGCCCGCTGCTTTTCCGGCACCAAGTCGCCAGCCCCGCTCCAAGTGCCCGCGCTGGCGTATACGTGCGCATGGGGGAGTTTTCCGGCCAGTACCTTAAGGCACCTCACGTGGTCGCTGTGCTCGTGGGTAACGAGGACGGCCTTCAAATCGCCAATGCTTGTCCCCGACTGCTTTAGGGAATCCTGCGTCCTGCGCCAGCTAAGCCCGGCATCGACAAGCAGAGCCGCTGCCCCGGATTTAATAAGGTAGCAGTTGCCGCTGCTGCTGCTTGCAAAAGAACAAAAGGTCAGTGCCATAAAGCGTTGCCCTCCAATGAGCCCCTACCGTTGCCCGTAGGCGTCTATAAAAGCTGCCTCGTTTCCGTCATGGGTTATTTTCCACGCCGGGAAAGCTGTGTCCGCCAAAACCGCCGATTCGACGTCGATGCTGTTTTCGTCGAGCCAGTACACCATTTCTATGCTGCTGACGTGAACGTCGCCCAAGTTTTCATCCAATGCCTGCGCCATGAAGACCATCAGCGCCTGGGCAGCAGAAATCGTCCGCTGTTTTTTGCTGTGGAAATTCACGGCGCTCAGCCACTGGCAATCGACGCCGCTTAATTCCTTGTCCTTAAAAACGAACGTTACATGGCTCTGCTCTATCGTTGTGCCGTCCACTGCGTTTTTGTAAATCGCCTTTATGCTGCCGCCGTCTCGCTCAACAGCTTCAAACACGGCGTTTTTCTTTATGTCCCTGGCCACGTCGTCTTCGTCAGGCAATTCCCTGATGAACGAATCCGCAAGCCGCCGGTACTCTTCGTCGCTGCCGTCACTCACCGTCCAGCTCCCTTGCGCTTGATGGACCAATTCCTGCTTCAGCGCATAGTCCACCTCTGCATGCTGCACAAAGAGGACGGGCATGTCCTTGCTGCGCTTGGGGATGATGCCGGCTTCCACATGTACGCCTTTCTGTCCAAGGAAAGCCGCCAAGGCTTTGTAGTCTTTGAATTCCTCAGATTTGGCAATGCTGAAATTGCCATAGGCCAAAATCAGGAACACGTCGGTAACCACAAGCGCTATTATCAGTATTGTCTTGGCTTTTGCCCAGTTCATCTTAACCCCTCCGCAACTAACGCGGGCTGTCGCCCGCAACAAAGATGGGGCGGTAGCCCAAGGGTTTTCCGTCGTCGAGCCCGAAATAGAATTCAAGGCCGCCTATTGTAACAACCCACGCAGCCTCAAGGCTGCCCGTGTTCTCCGCAGACCTAAGGTAACCGCAGTCAAAACGCGAAACCCTTTCCACGAGCCCCTCTATGGATGATATTTCCCCCGCGCCGGCCTGCTTCGTTTCCTCCAAAGCGCCCTTGACGTATTCGAGGTTGCCCGCCAGAAGGTTGATCGCGGAGAACGCTTCCCTGTAATCGCCGCCTGCCGCGCCCAGTTCATTTGAAAACACGTTTACCAAATCCCGCTTGTAGTAAGAAACCCTTCCTCCGGTAACGTCGATGATCACCGGCTCTCCGCTCTGGTAGTAGACCCTGCTGCCGTTTATCTCGACCCCAAAGACGAAGCGGAAGCCCTTTTTCCCTTCCGGGTCGGGCACGACTTCTTTTATGTACGGGGTAAGGTTGATGCCATCGATAGACTCAAAAGCGCCGTGAGCGGCAATGAACGAACTGGCTTTTTCGAGGGCGTCAGCATACCTGGCCTGCGAGCCTGCCCTTTCGTCGTCTTCCCGCTTGAACTCCAGGACGCCGTTGTTGTGCGCGATTACGACTGTCCTGCCGTACCCGTACATGTAAATCACTGTGCCGTTTTTCTCCTCGATCCGCTTAACGAAGTCAAAATTGTCGCTAAAGAAGCTTCGTATCATGTTTCGCGGCTTGTCGCCTTGCTTTGAAAAGTCGTCAGGATAGTAATGGACGTCGCGTATGCCGCTTTCAAAAGACACCGGGCACAGCGCATCGTTGTCAATTTCGCCGCCCATGTACGTGGTCAGCGTAAAATACGCCGTGCTGCTCTTCTCGGCGCTGCCTATTTC
>WRJV01000225.1 GCA_009778415.1 Clostridiales bacterium
GGCGATGCCCCAGTCATTCTTCAAATTTATACCCGTAGCCCCAGACCGTCTTGATGCAGTCCTGATAAGGGCTGAGTTTTTTGCGCAGAGACTTTACATGGGTGTCCACCGTGCGGTCGCCGCCCTCGAAGGACGAACCCCAAGCCGAGTTCAGCAGCGCATCGCGGGAATAAGCCCGCCCCGGGTTGCTGCAAAGCAGCAGCAAGAGGTTGTATTCCCTCGACGTCAGCTCTAGGCGGCGGTCGCCAATGAAGACGCTCCGCGAATGGCGCTCGATGCGTATCGGCCCTGCCGTAAACTCTTCGCGCTTTTGGTAGTATATGCCGAAGATGCTCAGCAGGTTGCGCATCCTGACGAACAGCTCACGTGGGAAAAAGGGCTTTTGCAGATAGTCGTTGCCGCCCGCTTCAAATGCTGCCAGCCGGTCTTCTTCTGCACCGCTTTTGCCGATGAATATCACAGGGCAGCGCACTTGCTCACGGGTCAACTCCAGCACAATGCCACCGTCAATGGTGGGGAGCTCGCACGACAGGATGATCAGCTGATAAGTTTTGCGCCGCAGCAGTTTTATCGCTGCGATCCCGTCCCTCGCCTCGTCAATCGCCCAACCCTGATCGATTGCGCCAAGTTTGATGATTTCGCAGATGCTCATGTCCGCTTCTGCCACCAGTATTTTTACAGGCTCGTTGTTCATCAACTGTCCCTTTCACTAACATTTACTATATTATAACAGTTTTCGCGTCAAACACAATAGGGAATATTGGCGCCTCCCATGATATACGATGGAATTGTGACGGGAAACATCACATGGCATCACAATTTAACTGAAATTTGATAGAGTTTATCATACATTAGTGACAACTTAATAATATACTATATATTGAAGATATATCATTAATTTGAAGGAGGGATAATGTGAGCAAAAATCTTGAAACACAGGTAACCGATGCGGAAAAGCAAAAAGCATTTGAGCAGATTGCCAATGTCATCGACCTGTACAAGGGAAAAAATGACAGTTTGATCCAAGTGCTGCACCTTGCGCAGGAGATTTACGGGTACCTGCCAATGGAGGTGCAGGAATTCATCTCAGATGAAATGGACATTCCGCTTGCCGAGGTGTCTGGCGTGGTATCATTTTATTCGTTTTTCTCCACTGTTCCGCGGGGCGAGCACACCATCAGGGTGTGCCTTGGGACCGCATGCTATGTCCGGGGCGGCAAAAAGATCGTAGAGCATCTGAAGGACCGCCTTGACGTTGAACTGGGGGGTACGACGAGCGATGGGAAATTCACTTTTGAAATCGCGCGCTGCATAGGCGCCTGCGGACTCGCCCCAACGATGATGATCGACGACAAGGTCTACAAGCAAGTAAACGCAAACAAGCTAAAAAGCATTTTAGAACAGTATTGAAAGGTGGTGTCGTAATGAGTGATAAAAAAATAATGGGCACTGCCGACCTTGCGAGGATCAAAGCTGCGTACAACGAGGCGATGGCGGGCTATGACTACCAAATCCTGATCTGCTATGGCACAGGCTGCGTTTCCGCCAACTGCGAAGAGGTTCGCAACGTATTGGTGGAAGAGCTGGAAAAACATGCCCTCACCAGCAAAGTCGCCGTGATCGAGCGTGGCTGCATGGGCACTTGCGCGGTTGGGCCAGTGGTCTATGTGCTGCCCGACGAAACGTACTATACCGAAATGGATGCGGAAAAGATTCGGACAGTCGTGGCAAAGCACTTGATCGGCGGGAAACCGGTAGAAGAGTACACGTTTTTCGACTGCATCCAAAACAAGCGTGTTGCAAACATCCACGAAGTCAGTTTCTTTAAGGACCAGGTGCGCATAGCGCTGCGCAACTGCGGGCTGATAGACGTAAACTGCATTGACAGCTACATCGCCAAGGACGGCTACCTTGCTTTGGCGAACGCATTGGAAAAGGGCGACCGGCATGCCGTCATCGACACGATGATAAAAGCCGGCCTGCGTGGGCGCGGCGGCGGCGGTTTCCCCACCGGCGTAAAGTGGGATGCTTGCTACAAGGAGCCCGGCGACCAAAAATACATAATATGCAACGCTGACGAGGGCGACCCTGGTGCTTTCATGGACCGTTCGGTGTTTGAGGGCGACTCCCACAGCGTGCTTGAAGGGATGATGCTGGGCGGATACGCCATCGGCGCCAGCAAAGGCGTCGTTTACATCCGCGCGGAGTACCCCATTGCTGTAAGGCGCCTTACGGCAGCCATAGAGATGGCAAGGGAACAAGGCCTTCTGGGTGAAGACATCATGGGCAGCGGGTTTGACTTTGACATAGAGATTCGCATCGGCGCAGGTGCGTTCGTCTGCGGGGAGGAGACCGCCCTGATGGCGTCAGTAGAAGGAAGGCGCGGCGAGCCGTCGCAAAAACCGCCGTTCCCGTTCCAATCGGGCCTGTTTGGCAAGCCTTCAATAATAAACAACGTGGAGACTTTCGCCAACGTGCCGCCAATCATCCTGAACGGCGCGGACTGGTTCCGCCAGTTCGGCACTTCTGAAAGCCCCGGCACCAAGGTATTTGCCCTGACCGGAAACACAGTAAATTCAGGCCTTGTGGAGGTTCCGATGGGAATGCCGCTGGGCGACGTGATCTTCGGCATCGGCGGCGGCATCCCGAACAACAAAGACTTTAAGTCTGCCCAGACCGGCGGTCCTTCCGGCGGATGCATCACCAAGGACAGCCTCAACACCCCCACCGACTACGCAGCGCTCCTGAAACTGGGCACGATGATCGGCTCCGGCGGGCTGATCGTCATGGACGAGGACGCCTGCATGGTGGACACTGCCCGCTATTACATGGACTTTATCCGAGACGAAAGCTGCGGCAAATGCGTGGCATGCCGCATTGGCACCAAGCGCATGCTGGAAATATTGGAGCGTATCACGACCGGCGAAGGACGGGAGGGCGACATCGAACTGCTTCAAGAGCTGGCCTTGACCGTTAAGGAGTCTGCGATGTGCGGCTTGGGGCAGACGGCGCCAAACCCGGTGCTCAGCGCCATTGAGAATTTCCGCGTGGAATTCGAAGAGCACATCCACAAAAAGTACTGCAGGGCCGGCGTCTGCGCTGACCTTTTCATCTCGCCATGCGAGAACACTTGCCCGGCCAACATCAATGTGCCCGGCTACAACGCCTTGGTGGAAAAAGGCCGTTTCATAGACGCGTACAACTTGATCCGCCAAGAGAACCCGCTGCCGGCGGTGTGCGGCCGCGTCTGCACCAGGCCGTGCGAATCAAAGTGCCGCCGCGGCACGATCGACGACCCTGTTGCGATATGCGACATCAAACGCTTCGTTTCCGACTTTGCCCGCAGGCACGAGCAGCCCTTTTCTCAGGATATGGTGTTCCCCAAGAACGGGAAGCGAGTCGCCATCATCGGCGCAGGCGCAGCCGGGTTGACCTGCGGCTACTATCTGGCTAGGATCGGATACGAGGTCAACGTCTACGAATCAGAGGGCACCCCAGGCGGCGTACTGGCCTATGGCATCCCGGAATACCGCCTGCCTATGGACGTGCTGCAGCATGAAATCCACCTGATCGAGCAGGAAGGCGTTCATATCCACCTGAACACGACCATTGGCAAAGAGATCGGCTTTGACGAGCTACGAAGCACCAATGACGCGATCTTTGTCGGGACGGGTACGCAATTCCCGCAGCAAGTCGGCGTCGAAGGGGAAAACCTGCAGGGCGTGATCCACGGCATCAATTTCCTGAAGAGCATTAAGCTCGGCGGCGAAACAGCGATAGGCGACCGCGTGGCGGTCATCGGCGGCGGCAACACCGCCATCGACTCGGCACGGACTGCTCTGCGCCTTGGCGCAAAAGAAGTCACCATCATATACCGCCGCACCCAAGCCATGATGCCCGCCTACAAAGCCGAAGTGCATGAGGCGATCGAAGAGGGCGTAAAGATCATGGAACTGACTCAGCCCCTGCGTTTCGTTGGGCGCAACAACCGCGTATACAAAATCGACTGCGCGAAAATGACGCTTGGCGTGTTTGATTCGAGCGGGCGCAGAAAGTCGGTGGCGCAGCCGGGCAGCGAGTTTTCCATTGAAGTGGACACCGTCATCCCAGCCGTCAGCCAGTATGCCGACCTGCCGTTCATCTCGACAAATGACATCGGTTTGACCCCGTGGGGCACGTTTACGGTCAACCCGGACACGATGATGACGACCATGGACGGCGTGTTCTCAGGCGGTGACGTGGTACACGGGCCCGATACGGTTGTCCAAGCTATAGCCGACGGCAAGCTGGCAGCCAAATCGATCGACCAGTACCTCGGCGGGCGCGGTGTGCTGAACAAAGGGCCGAAGATCGAGATCGACGACGTCTTTGACGAAGACGAGGTGGTCGAACTCAATCGATATCCGCTGGACATGCTGGAGCTCGACAAGCGCAAGCATTCGTTTGAGGAAGTCGTCAAGGGCTATCACAAGCTGACTGCCATGGCTGAAGCCATGCGTTGTCTACACTGCGAAAGGAGGTAGCTGTAGTGGTAAATTTAACAATAAACAGCCTGCCGGTCGCCGTCCCTGCTGGGACTACCATCATGGAGGCGGCGCGGCAAAACAACATCACCATCCCAAGCCTTTGCTATGTCAAAGACGTTCACAAGATGGGCGCATGCCGCATCTGCGTGGTGGAAGTGGAAGGCGCCAAGAGCTTGCAGGCTGCCTGCATGACGGAAGTGCGCGAGGGGATGGTAGTGCGGACCAACACCACGAAAGTCCGCAACGTCCGAAAAGTGCTTTATGAACTGCTGCTTTCCGACCACTCGCAGGACTGCCCGAGCTGTACTCGAAACCAGAATTGCGAATTCCAGGCGATGGGGCAGATGCTGGGCGTGGAGACTTCCAGGTTTGAAGGCGAGCGCTCCAGCATTCACGTGGACGCTTCCGTCTCTATCACCAGAGACATGACAAAATGCATAAGGTGCCGCAGGTGCGTGACTGTCTGCAAAGAGGTACAGGGCACCGGTGTGCTCGGGGCGCAGAACCGCGGCTTTGACACTGAGATCGGCACCACCATGGGGCTTCCCATTGGAGAGGTTAACTGCGCTTTCTGCGGGCAATGCACGGTAATCTGCCCGGTTGGCGCACTTCGGGCGACCAGCAGCATAGAGGAAACATGGAAAGCGCTCGGCGACCCTGATGTCCGCACGGTCGTTCAAGTCGCCCCTGCAGTGCGTGTCGCACTCGGTGAGGAATTTGGCATGCCTACGGGAAGCAGGGTAACCGGAAAGATTGCGTCAGCCCTGCAAAGGATGGGGTTTGACGACGTTTTCGACACCAACTTTTCTGCTGACCTGACAATCATGGAAGAAGGCACGGAGCTCTTGAGCCGTTTGAAAAGCGCATTGACCGGCAAGCCGGCGGTGCTGCCGATGATCACCAGCTGCAGCCCCGGGTGGATAAAGTTTGTGGAGCACTCTTACCCAGACCAGCTGGACCACCTGTCCACGTGCAAGTCGCCGCACACCATGCTTGGCGCGCTTGTGAAATCGTATTACGCGGAAAAGATAGGTGTAGACCCCAAGAAAATGTTCGTGGTCTCAGTAATGCCGTGTACAGCAAAGAAAGGCGAGATTTCCCGCCCGGAGATGTGCAACGACGGCAACCCAAATGTTGACGCAGTCATTACGACCCGCGAACTGGCGAAGATGATCACGTCTGCTGGGATCGACTTTATAAACCTGCCTGACAGCGAGTTTGACAACCCGCTTGGCATGTCCAGCGGCGCCGCAGACATATTCGGCCTTACCGGAGGCGTGATGGAAGCCGCGCTCCGCACAGTGTACGAACTTGTCACGGGCCGAGAGCTGCCTTTTGACGGTCTGCACGTCACGCCGATAGTTGGTCTTGACCAAGTCAAAGAAGCCGCCATCACTATAACAGGCACCCTGCCCGCATATTCCATGCTTGAGGGGGTAGAGGCAAGGGTAGCCGTCACGAGCGGTTTGGCCGGCGCCAAAAAACTCATGGAGCAGGTTAAAAAAGGCGAGTCGCCGTACCACTTCATCGAGGTCATGGGCTGCCCAAGCGGCTGTATCATGGGCGGCGGGCAACCGCGCTCAACCGACCCCGGCGTAAGGCATAAGCGCCTGCGCGGCCTTTATACGGAAGACGAAAGCAAAGTCATGCGAAAAAGCCATGAGAACCCGTTCATCACTTCGCTGTATGAAGAATACCTGAAAGAGCCGAACGGCCACCTGAGCCATGAATTGCTGCATACCCACTATGTGCCGCGTGGCAAGTTCAACCAGTTGACCGACGAGGTGTTCGTGGCCGACGTGGACGAAAACATCAAGCGCCGCGCCGCTGAGGCGGCCTTGCGGCATGCCAAAGTCCAGACTGTTTCGCCGCAGACCCGCGAAGACGTGGAAAGCACCCGCGTACTCGAACTGGAGAGCGACAACCGCCGACTGCAGACCGAGCTGCAGGACGCCTTGGAAACGGTGGACATCATGAAGTCCGTGTTCGCTCAATACGTGAAAAAGCCTCAATAACCCAAATCAATACTATCGAAGGCTGCGCCGAGGTAACTGGCGCAGCTTTTTTTTGACATTTTGTGACCGAAATGTAACCGCCCCGTGCTATACTGGAATTAAGGCAAAAAACACATTGCTGCTGAAACGACAACTATAAACAAGAAAGGTATTATGGAGATGAAGAAGAACAAATATCTGTATAGGTTGACGTCCCTCATGCTCGCGCTATGCTTGACATTTGGGGGGCTTACCCTGACCGCACATGCGGACGACGGTTTAGCAGAGCCGTACATGAAGGTGGCTGCTGCGGAAAACTGCTCGTTCGCAGTAAAAGTTGACCACAGCCTTTGGGCTTGGGGCGCCAACTGGGCTGGGCAATTGGGGGACGGCACCAGCGACATGCGGCTGGTTGCGGTGAAGATCATGGACGACGTTGAAAGCGTAGCTGCAGGCGGCATTCACTCATTGGCTGTCAAGACCGACGGCAGCCTCTGGGCTTGGGGCTACAACGGGCACGGCGCTTTTGGCGACGGCACCACACTAGGCAGCAAAGTGCCGAAGCTGATCATGGACGAAGTTGTGTGCGCCGCCGCCGGAGGCACATCCTCGTATGCGATCAAAACCGACGGCAGCCTTTGGGCTTGGGGCGGCAACAGATCTGGCCAGTTGGGGGACGGCACCACAACAAACCGGCTAAGCCCGGTGCATGTCATGGACGACGTAGCCAGTGTTATTGCTGGGCCTGACAACGCTTTTGCAATAAAAACCGACGGCAGCCTTTGGTCATGGGGAGACAACTACAGGGGCAAGGTGGGGGACGGTACCGCTGAAAACCGCTCGATACCGTTGAAAATCTTAGAAAACGTAGTCAGCGTGTCAAGTGGCAGCAATTTCTCAATAGCTGTTTCGGCAGACGGGGCGCTTTGGGCTTGGGGCCAAACATACCAATGGCTGAACGGGTCAAAGGAAAACTATCAGACGCCCACAAAGATCATGGACGGCGCAAAGAGCGTTGCCTGCGGCGATAGTTTCGCGCAAATAGTCAAAACAGACGGCAGCCTTTGGGCATGCGGGCAAAACGGCTTTGCGCAGCTGGGCGACGGCACCACCACCAACCGATGGATACCGGTCAAGGTGCTTGAGGATGTGACTACAGTAGCGTGCGGGTCGTCGCATTCGATTATCGTCAAAACGGACGGCAGCCTATGGGGCATCGGGGACGACACATACGGCCAGATGGGCGACGGCACAGGCAC
>WRJV01000226.1 GCA_009778415.1 Clostridiales bacterium
CCGCGTGAGGAACGAGGAATTCATTTCCGAGTTCCGCCGGGGTATGGGGCAGAGCCCCATCTGGGTTGCGGGCGATAGCCCGCGTTAGAGGAAATTCGCAGAACAATCACGGCTTTAAAGTGGTGGTTCACAGCTCTCGTTCAACAAGGTATCTTGCGGCATCTGCCAAATGCCAAAACCGCTTGTCTGCCAGCTCCTTGCATATGAAGCTCTGGCCTGGCTGGTTGATGTCTTCTCCGGATATCTGCATGAAACCGTACCTGTCGCAAAGGCTCATGAGCCGCGCCAGCTGCTCTGGCGTATTGCGGGACGGCATGTAGGTAACGCCCGCAACGCCTGCGGCTTTCATAAGCGAAAGCAAGTCCTCAAGGTACGCGTCCTCGTACTTGGCGTCTGCTTTGTCGCCTGTGACTGAAGCCGAAACGTCGCCCAAGTAGGCGTAGCACAGTATCGCGTCCAGTTCCTTTGCAAGTGTTGCCGCTGCGCAAAGCGTCAAGAGTTCTGCGTCAGCCGGAATGTAGATTTTCGGCAGCAGCTCGGTTTTTAGCCTTCCGAGGATGCTGTATTGCCAGTAAGGGTTCTGCTTCCTGTCCTCCGCGCCGATCTTCCCAGCCAGCGCATAGAGTATGTGCCTCTCCGTCACCGTGCCGCCTTCCGCGTATTTGCTCAGCGCCAAAACGTCCTTGTCAAAGTCGAGGGCGATGCCGGTTTCCTTGGACGCTAAGCTAACCATGGCGCGGTTCCGCTCGTTTCGCTTCTTTCGCAGAGACGCAAAGACTTGGTCAACGCGATCAAAGTGCCGCGCCCGAACGCTGTGGAAAGCCATGTAAGCAACGCCCATTTGATCTGGGTTGTTTATCCTGCGGGATTCTAGGGGCGTACCGGAGAGGCTCACCCTGCACTCGAAGCCGCATGTCGCACCGACGCCGGCGAGCGACCCGGCCTCTCTGAACTCGCTTGCGCCGGCGACCGTGTCGTGGTCCATTATCCCGGCTGTTGGGAGCCCGGCTTTCCTAGCGAACCAAACCGCTGCCGCAGGCGAATACGGCGAGAAGGAGTAGAAAGTATGTATGTGGTTGTTTGCGTATTGCGGCTGCCGCTCCGGCGGCTGCCCCTCGCTTGCAAGCAGCGCCTTGAGGTTTTCCAACCGCTCATGTGCGGTTGCCGCATTCAGCAGCGTCAATTCGCTTGGCATCGCATCGCTCCGTTCATGGCAGCATTACCTGCCCTCCTGTGACAGGTACGGCCTGCCCGGTCTCATAGCGCTGCTCGACGCAGTAGAACAGCGCCTTCGCCACATCCTCCGGCAGACAGCCGCGCTTTATGGGCGATTTTGAAAGGTAGTGCTCTCGCACGTCTGCCGCCGTTTTTGCATGGGGCACTTTCCCTGTCTTGAGGTACTGGGCGAACAGGCCGTTTGCAGGGTCAGACCATAGCGGGCCGTCGTAGTAGTTGCCCGGACAGATGGAGTTGACCTTGATCTGGTAGGCTGCAAGCTCCAGCGCAAAGCTCTGGGTAAGGCCGATGCCGCCGAACTTGCTCCCCGAATATGCGAAGTTGGCCCTTGAACCCTCAAGGCCGGATTTGGAGTTTACCTGCACGATGTCCGACCATTTGGTGCTGTCTGCTTCAAACTGCGCTTTCATTATCATGCTCGCGTACTTGACGCACAGGAAGTATCCGGTATAGTTTATCCTTGTGACGAACTCAAAATCCTTGGCAGTCATCAATTCCAGCGGGCCGGCCGTGAGCACGCCGGCGTTTGAGACGAATATGTCTATGCCGCCGAGCTCGTCCACAGCCGCTGCGACGAGGGCCTCCACGCTTACCGGATCGCCCACGTCGACCGTCAGGGCAGATGCGCGGCTTCCCAGCTCGGCTGCGGCTTTTTCTGCCTGCTCCGTGTTGATGTCAGCTATGACGACGCTTGCCCCTTCCCGGAGCATCTCCTTGGCTATGCCAAAGCCAAAGCCTTGAGCCGCGCCGGTGACAACTGCGAGCTTGCCGCCAAGGCGGCCTGCCGTAGCCGGCCGATCGTGTATTCTCTCGGCAGCTGCCCGTTTCGCTTGTTCCATGTTCATTGGCTTCACCCCTTACGATTTTGATTTTCGGTAGTTCTCGGCTTCCCAGTTTGCTATAAATTCCACGAGCTCGGGGCTCATGGGCAGGGCACCGCCAAAGCTTTCTGCGTACCGCGTTATTTTCCGTGCGTCATCAAAAAGAAGCCTGGCGTTTTTCGTGTCCGGGAGGGTTGGCCCTGTGCCGCAGTATACTATCTGGTCCGGCGTAAATGGACGGCCAAGCTCTGGCTCGGCACAGCCGCTGTGTGCTTTGGTTTGCGCAATGGCGTTTTCCGCGACTGCTTCAGCCAGCTTTCCCAGCATGTCTGTAAGAAGCGTATGCAAGCCCTCTGCCGAGTCGGATGCGAAAAAAACTCCGTGGTTTTGCAACAGCACGGTATCTGTCTCCCTGCCGAGCTTGCCTGCCAGTTGCTTTGCCAGCATGTAGCCCGGCTTGCACTCAGCTATCCAGGCAGCGTCCGGAAACATCTCCCCAGCCGCATTTTCGCCGTTCACCGAGCAAGTCAGCCCATTGACCAGGGCAGGGTGCAGGTGCAGCACGTACCGCTTTGGGAAAAGAGCGTGCAGCAGCGCTTCCACGCTGGGCCTCTTGTGCTCCTGCCCGGGCAGCCTCGCATCAAGCACGTCTGCAAGGCAGGCTGCCTCGCGCTCCCTGTCTCCTTCCGGGTATGCCCGCTCTAGCACGGCGAGCAGGGCCGCCATGTCCATAGCGACAAAATCGGCAGCGCTGACTGTCGCCAGTGCCGCTCCTGAGCGCTTTACGTGCAGTACGCCGTTTTCCTTCATCGACGTGTTGCCGCCGCCGGCTATCACCAGCTCCGGATCTGAGCCGTATAGGCGGGAAAAATCTATCAGTTTCTGCATAGTTTCACCTTAAAATAACAGTTTTACGCCGTATTCCGCCAAAGCGGTTTTCCAGTCGTCGCTAGGCTCTACATCTGTGGCAAGCGCATAAAGCGAATCCAGGCGCCCTATGGGCGCGAACGCCCTCTTGTTGAATTTGTGGAAGTCTGCCGCCAGTATCGTTTTGTCTGCAGAAGCCATCATTGCCTGTTTGATGAGCGCGTTGTCCTCTCCGGCTTCCGTGAAGCCGGCAGCAAGGTCAAGCCCGGTACACGATACGATCGCCGTGTTCACATGGTAGCTGCGGATGAAGCTTTCTGCCTGGTGCCCTGTCAGGGCGAGGACGTCAGTCTTTAGCGTGCCTCCTGTACACAGTACGTTCCAGCCTTGCGCGTCCCTCAACTTCGCGATTATGTCGATGGAGTTCGTGATGAGGGTGATGTTGCGCTTTCCTGTGATCGCGCGGGCGACGAATGACGCCGTCGAGCTTTCGTCCAGCATGATAAAATCGCCGTCAAACACTAGGTCAGCGACTTGGTGCGCTATTCGCTGCTTGCCGGCTATGTTGGTTTTCTTGCGCATGCTGTAGGGTGGCTCTGCGCTCCCGTCCGCATTGAACACCGCACCGCCGTAGCCGCGAGCTGCGTATCCATCGCGCTCAAGTTTGGCAAGATCACGGCGTATAGTTTCTTCCGATACGCAAAATTCGCCTGCGAGAGGCGCTACAACCACCCGGCCCTCGGCTTGGAGCCTTTCAAGTATCCGGTTCCTTCGTTCAACAGCGAGCATTGGGCACACCTCCGTTTTCGTTCATAATCACTACTATAAACCCCGTTTCCCACGTTTGTCAATAGCAATCAACATAAAACAACATAAATATTTCTGTGTTGTTGCGGTTTTGATATTGACATGATTATGTGCTACTATTATAATGTGTCTTGAAAGGTGATGATTGACGGCAATGGAAAAATACTATCTTGCAGCCGACATCGGCGCATCGAGCGGGCTGATGGCGCTTGGCAGGCTGGACGGGCATGGCAGGCTGGCTTTGGAGGAGGTTCACAGGTTCAAGAACGGGCTCGTGCAGAAGAACGGGCACCTCTGCTGGGATTATGGCAAGCTGTTTGACGAAATAACCGCTGGCATGGGCAAGTGCCGAGCCATGGGCAAAACCCCAGTCAGCATAGGCGTTGACACATGGGGGGTCGATTTCGTGCTGCTGGACAAGTCAGGGCGCCTGATCGGCGACACGGTGGCCTACCGCGACGGGCGCACATCCGGCGTTGACGCCAAAATCGCGGAGCTTGTCAGCGACCAGGAGCTTTACGCGAAGTGCGGCATACAGAAGATGCCCATCAATACCATATACCAGCTTTGGACGGTGCGCGGGCAGCTTGAGGGTGCCGGGCGTTTCCTGATGGCGCCGGACTATTTCAACTACTTGCTGACAGGCGCAGCTGCAAACGAGTACACAAACGCCACTACTACGTCGCTGGTGAACGCCGATCGCAAACAATGGGATTTGGAACTGCTGGAAAGGCTCGGATACCCTGCACGGATATTTGGGCCGCTGAGCGCACCGGGCACGAAGCTCGGCGAGCTCAGAACGCAGATAGCAGACAGCGTGGGCTTCAATTGCGACGTAGTGCTTCCGGCGACCCACGACACCGGCTCTGCGGTGGCTGCCGCGCCGCTGACGGAAGGCTCGGTATACGTATCGAGCGGCACATGGAGCCTCATCGGCGTAGAAAGCCCGGTGCCGCTCATTGGCGAGGACAGCAGGGCGCACAACTTCACCAACGAAGGCGGCGTAGGATACCGCTTCAGGTACCTGAAGAACATCATGGGCCTTTGGATGATTCAGGAAGTGCAGAGGGAGCTTGACGGAAAGCCGAGCTTCGCAGAGCTTGACGCTGCGGCAGAAGCGGAGGGCCGCTTCATGTCAACCGTGGACGCGGGCTCGTCCCGCTACCTGGCGCCAAAGAGCATGATAGGCGAGATACAGGCAGAATGCCGTGAGACGGGGCAGGCAGTGCCAAAGGCACCGGGAGAGCTTGCCAGGTGCATATACCTGAGCTTGGCAAAGGGGTACGCCTCGGCAGTGCAGGAGCTGCAAGCACTGACGGGCCGCAGGTTCAAGCGACTTTGCATAGTGGGAGGGGGCAGCAAAAGCAAGTACTTAAACCGTCTGGCCGAAGAAGAAACCGGCCTTGCAGTGCAGGTGGGCCCGGCAGAGGCTACCGCCCTCGGCAATATTGCCGTGCAGATGATGGCAGACGGAACCATAAAGGATATTGACGAAGCGAGAAAATTGGAGGTGCTTCATGAGCAGATATGACGAAGCCAAGGCGGCATACTCGCATCTTGGCGTAGATACGGAGGCAGCGATAGCGCGCCTCGCGAAAATACCGGTGAGCGTCCACTGCTGGCAGGGCGACGACGTGTGCGGTTTTGAAAACCGGGGAGAGACGCTGTCAGGCGGCTTGCAGGCTACAGGGGACTACCCCGGCAAAGCGCGGAACCCAGGCGAGCTTATGGCGGATTTCGACACGGCCATGAGCCTGGTGCCGGGGCCGAAGCGGCTTAACATCCACGCAAGCTACGCCATCACGGACGAGCAGGTCGACAGGGACGCTTTGAAGCCGGAGCATTTTGAAAGGTGGGTGGAGTACGCAAGAAAACGGAAACTGGGCCTTGACTTCAACCCGACGTTTTTCAGCCATCCCCTTGCATCGGATTCGCTCACGCTGTCGCACCCGAATGCAGCCATACGGGAGTTTTGGGTAAACCACGGGATAGCATGCAGGAAGGTTGCCGCATATTTCGCTGCGGAGCTTGGCACATACTGCCTGTGCAATGTCTGGATACCGGACGGCTACAAACACACGCCCGCAGACCGGCTCGGGCCCAGGCTGCGCCTGAAAGGGAGCCTTGACCGCATCTTTGAGGAAAAACTCCCGGGCGTCATAGACTGCGTGGAGAGCAAGGTGTTCGGCATAGGCCTTGAGAGCTGCACGGTGGGGAGCAGCGAGTTCTACACAAGCTACGCTGCCACGCATCCCGGTGTGTACAACCTGCTGGACAACGGCCACTACCACCCAACCGAAATGGTAAGCGACAAGATACCCGCGCTGCTGGCCTTCTTCGAGTACGTGCCGCTGCACGTGACCAAGGCTGTGAGGTGGGATTCCGACCATGTGGTGCTGCTCGACGACGAGCTTCGCGAAATCGCCATGGAAATAATCAGAAACAATGCAGACAGCCGGGTGCTGATCGGCCTCGACTACTTCGATGCGTCGATAAACCGGGTTGCCGCCTGGGTGATAGGTGCCCGAAACATGAAAAAAGCCCTGCTCTGCGCACTGCTTTCGCCAAACGAAGAATTGCGGAGTTTTCAGGACAAAGGATGCTTTACAGAGCTGCTGGCGGCAAGCGAGGACATCAAGACTGCCCCGCTTGGGGACGTGTGGGCCGAGTTCTGCCGCCGGGAGGGCGTGCCGGAGGACGGCGACTGGTTTGAGCCGGTCCGCAAATACGAACGGGATGTATTGCTCCGCCGAGGTATGGGGCAGAGCCCCATCTTGGTTGCGGGCGAAAGCCCGCGTTAAGAAAAGGAGGGCATTATGCGCGTTTTTCGGCTAACGCCAATTCTTATTGGTTGCTGCCTGCTTGCAGCCTGCCAAGCCGGACCCGGCTCGGGGAAAGGGCCTGCATCAGCCGTGCCCCCTGCGCCGGCCGGAACAGACGGCGCAGCCAAGCCGGTGTTCCTTTTGATCCCAAAAGAGATGTCAAACACGTACATGCGCAAAATGTACGAAGGGTTTGTTACGGCTTGCGCCGAATTTGGCGCCGAGCCGCGTTTTGGCGCAGTGGCAGTCAATACGGCGCAGGCGCAGATAGAGCTGATCGATCAGGCAGTGGCTGACGGGAACGTCAGCGCAATAGCCGTTGCAGCCAACGACGCCGACCAGCTTGAGCCGGCGCTCAAAGCTGCCATGCAGGCCGGCATCCAGATCATTTCCCTGGACTCGGCGGTCAACCGGAACAGCCGGATGGTACACATACAGCAAGCCAGCCCTGAAATAATAGGCCGCGTGCTGATACAGGCCACAGAAAGGATGACGGGCGGCGAAGCCGTGGTGGGGCTGATTTCAACAACGCCCTATGCCACGAACCAAAACCTATGGATATCGTGGATGCTGCAGGAACTGAGCGACTACCCTGAGAAATACAAGGATTTTCACCTGCTGCCTGTGGTGTACGGAGACGACCTCCCAGACAAATCAAAAGAAGCAGCGCTGTCGCTGCTCGCAGGGCATCCGGACCTTTCGGCTATCATCACGCCTTCGGCGGTAAGCATGCTTGCCGTGGGGCGGGTGCTTCTTGAACAGGGCTCGGACGTGATTTTCACCGGGCTGGGGCTTCCGTCGGAAATAGCGCCGTTTATCGAGGACGGCAGCTGCCCTTGGATGTACCTGTGGAACCCCATCGACATAGGCTATCTGGCTGCTTGGACGGCGCAGGCGCTGTACACCGGGGAAATTGTAGGCGCTGAGGGCGATTTTTTTACAGCCGGAAGATTGGGGCAGCGGGTGGTGGCCGGCGACGTGGACGGTGGGACAGAAGTCTTGCTGGGCGACCCTATCAAGTTTGACAAGACCAACATCGAAGAATGGAAAATCGTTTATTGACCCATGAGAGGCAATTTTTTGGCCCCGGCAGTGGAGGAGCAACGCTCTCCACGGCCGGGGCCTCTTTGAGAGTATTCAAATTTTGAGCCTGTCGCTTGTTAACGCGGGCTATCGCCCGCAACCCGGATGGGGCTCTGCCCCATACCCCGGCGGAACTCGGAAATGAATTCCTCGTTCCTCACGCGGGCGATGCCCGCGCACCGCGCATATGCGC
>WRJV01000227.1 GCA_009778415.1 Clostridiales bacterium
CAAGCAGCACTTTCCCTCCGAAAAACACTATTAACAGCAGCGGCAGCATCAATATGCCCGACAAAACCCTTCTTTTCACGCCGTCACCTCCCGCCGAAGCGCCTTTCCCTGCTTTGGTACTCCGCAATGGCTTTTTCAAATTCTTCGGGAGTGAAATCCGGCCACAAGGCGTCCGCAAAGACGAACTCGCTGTACGCGCACTGCCACAGCAGGTAATTCGACACGCGCTTTTCCCCGCTGGTCCTAATGACCAAGTCAGGGTCGGGGACGTCCGCAAAGTTCCCCCCTGTATAGAGGTTCTCGCTTATGGTCTTCTTTTCAATTGTTTCCGGGTCGAGCGCCCCGTCTTTGACCATTGTGCATATGATCTTCACTGCACGCAGAATTTCGTCCCTGCCCCCGTAGTTCAATGCGATGTTGAACTGAAGGCCGGTGTTGGCTTTCGTAGCCTCAACCGCCCCTTCGATTTTTTCGACGGCCAAAGCCGGCAGTTTGCGGTAGTCGCCTAGTATTTTCACCTTGACGTTGTTCTCGTTAAGCTCTGCCAGCTCGCTGTCCACATAAAAAACCAGCAGCTTGAATATGCCGTTCACCTCTTCGGCAGCCCTTTTCCAATTTTCTGTTGAAAAGGCGTACACGGTAAGGTGGCCGACCCCAAGCGAGGAAGCCCTTTTAATGATTTCCTTCATGGCTTTCATGCCGGCATTGTGCCCCGCCAGCCGAGGCATGTTCCTTTTCTGCGCCCATCGCCCGTTGCCGTCCATGACTATGGCTATGTGCTGCGGCATTCTGTCCCTGTCGAGCGTTGCCTGTCCCACTGCGCTATACTTCCAGAATTTCTTTTTCCTTTGCCGCAACGATGTCGTCGATGTCCTTAATTGCTTTGTCGGCTTTTTTCTGGACATCGTCTAGGTCATTTTTGAGGTCGTCTTCCGTTATCTCGGTGGCTTTCTCCATTTTCTTCAGTTCTTCATTGGCGGTGCGCCTCTCGTTCCTCACAGCCACCTTGCAGTCTTCCCCCATCTTCCTTACGAGTTTGGTCAGCTCTTTCCTTCTCTCCTCGGTCACCTGCGGAATCGCAAGCCTGATGGCTTTCCCGTCGTTTGCCGGGTTAATGCCGAGGTTTGCAATGTTTATCGCTTTTTCAATTTCGCTGATCGACTTCGGGTCAAAAGGCGAAATCATAAGCGTCCGTGGGTCGGGCACCGATACGTTTGAAATGTTTTTGAGGGGTGTGGGCGTCCCGTAATAGTTGACCATAATCCTGTCAAGCAGCGCCGGGTTTGCCCTGCCGGCTCTTACAGTGTTTAATTCCTCTTTAAGCACCGAAAGGCTTTTCGATATTTTTTCTGTCAATAGTTCTTGTGCGTCAATACTCATACAATACTCCTCCTATTTTACGATTGTGCCTATTTTTTCACCCATTACAGCTTTTAATATGTTTCCTTCCTGCGAAAGCGCAAACACATGGACAGGTATGTTGTTGTCCTTGCAAAGCGACGCAGCCGTGGAATCCATGACGCCGAGGCCTTTTTCCAAGACTTCCTGATGGGTCAACGTGTCGTATTTTACTGCGTTTGGATTTTTTTCAGGGTCGTCCGAATACACGGCGTCGACTTTTTTGGCAAGCAGTATGACGTCTGCCTCTATCTCGGCAGCCCTCAGCGCCGCTGTCGTGTCAGTTGAAAAGAAGGGGTTGCCCGTCCCTGCGCCGAATATTACGACCTCACCCCTGTTGAGCTTGCTGATGGCCCTCCTCCGTATGTAAGGCTCCGCGACTTCCTTCATTTCTATGGCCGACTGCACCCTGGTGGGGATGCCGATGGACTCAAAGGCGTCCTGCAATGCCATAGCGTTGATGACTGTGGCCAGCATCCCCATGTAGTCTGCCGTAGCCCTGTCCATGCTCTTGCTCGCCCTGCCCCGCCAGAAGTTCCCGCCCCCGACCACGATGGCTATCTGTACGCCGAGGGCTTTCACTTCTTTTATTTCCTTTGCAACGCGAAGAAGCATCTCTTCATTGAGGCCGAATTTGTTTTCACCCGCAAGCGCTTCGCCGCTTATCTTCAAGATGACTCTTTTATAACCAGGTTTCATATTCCCTCCTCGTGCAATTTTGCCCGCAACTTAAATACGGCACCTGTATTATACCATTTTTCTCAGCGTTGGCGAAAGTTATTTTTGAAATGTTTATCGGACGAATAGAATTTTCAAGGTTTGATTTCGGTTTTCCACAAGCCGTGAAGGTTGCAGTAGGCGTAAACAGCCACCGGTTCGTCGTCTGCAAAGCTGAATGCCAGCTTTGGTTCTTCCCCGGCCTTTAGGCATTTGCGCTGGCCGCCCCGCTTGGTTTCCACGTAAACAAAGGCAATGTAGTGCCCGCTTTCCATCGGGTGCGGAGTGCTGCCAACCTGAACGCTCAAGCCGCCTTCCGAAACAGTCACGTCAGGCAGGTGTTTTTCCAGGCTTGCTTCAGCAGTGTTTGGTTCGATTTCGGTCATCTTGTCGCCACAGCAGACCATCGGTACGCCTTTGTCGTCGATTAGCCCCACCATGTTGCCGCAATGCTTGCAAACAAAAAATTTATGGTTTCCGCACATGTTGCACACCTCCTTAATAATTCAATGAGCGAAGCTCAAAATACGACTGCGGATGAGCGCAGACAGGGCATCTTTGCGGCGCGTTTTCGCCCTCCGCTATGTGCCCACAGTTGCGGCAAATCCAAACTGATTTTTCTTTTTTGGCAAAAACTGTGCCGTTTTCTATGTTTGACAACAGCTTGAGGTACCTCTCCTCGTGCTCTTTCTCGATTGCGCCTATGGATTCAAAGAGGGCTGCGATTTCAGCAAAGCCTTCCTCCCGGGCTTCAAGCGCCATGCGTTTGTACATTTGCGTCCATTCGCCGTTTTCTCCTGCCGCAGCTGCTTTCAGGTTGTCGGCAGTCGTTGGGATTTCGCCCCCGCAGAGCAGTTTGAACCATATCTTTGCGTGTTCTTTTTCGTTGCCGGCGGTTTCTTCAAACACCGCCGCGATTTGCTCGTAGCCGTCCTTTTTCGCCTTGGATGCGAAGTAAGTGTACTTGTTGCGCGCCTGGCTTTCGCCGGCAAACGCTTCCATTAAGTTTTTCTCGGTTTTCGTTCCTTTTAGTGTCGACATTTCTCACCTCCTTAATTTTTCAGCAAATATGCATGCCGTGTACCCAACACCCGCTACTTATCATTTTAAACCAAATGTTTTTTGATATCAACAACTAATGCTTCACGACTGCAATTTAGTCATAGCCAGCCCGAAGACGACACCAACCAGAAGGACAATCGTCGGTATGCGGTTCTTGCTCATTACGACAGACTGCGGCAGGATTTCGCCAAACACAGCGTACAGCATTGCGCCTCCGGCGGTGGAAAAAGCCAAAGCCAAGGCGAAATTGGAGATGCCCCCCATCAAAACGCCGATTAGCGCACCGAGGACGGTCGGTACCCCTGCCAGAACTGTCAGCAAAATCGATTTCCCCTTTGAGAGGCCGCCGGAAATGAGGGGTGCTGAAATCGCCATCCCCTCCGGAATGTTGTGAAGGCCAATCATCAGGGCGAGGGTAAACCCAAGCGAGATGTTGTAATTGCCAGCCGCTCCTATGGCAAGCCCTTCCGGGACGTTGTGCAGGCCGATAACAAAAAACATCAGTACGCCTGAACGCATCATGCTGTTTTGGCTTGCAATTACATCTGTTTCATGGTAAAAGTCTTTGTAGGTCGCGTGGAGTTTCGTGTTCTCGTCGTTGTCGAAGTTTTCGTCTGAGACTTTGTCGAGGATGTTGTTGAGTATCAGGACCATGACCACACCGATCCCTAGGCCAAGGATTATCACTGCGATGCTCGAATGAAGCATCGCCTCCGGTATCAGTTCAAAAAAAACGATGCTTGACATGACGCCGCCGGCAAACGAAAGGAAAATGCTGATCATTTTGTCCGTCCTGCTCCCAAAAATAGCTGTAAGCAGCCCTCCAAAACCCGTTCCTATCACACCCGCCAAAGTGCTCATTGCTATAATGTTCATATGGCCTCCTTTGAAACATTTGGTTAGTTCAGACTAACTTTTCCTAATGTTAGTATAGCATAACTCTCCATGCCAGTCAATAGTAAATTTTTTGTCTTGACAAACCACGTTTGGTTAGTATATCCTAATAAAAAAGAGCGGAGGAAATGCCATGAGGCTTATGGAATCGGCAGAGAACTATCTCGAAACGATTTATGTGCTAAAGCGGGAACTGGGAGAGGTCCGCGCAGTTGACATCGCGAACCACTTGGGCTTTTCAAAGCCCAGCATCAGCACCGCCATGAAAATGCTTCGTGAAAACGGGTATATCACTGTCAGCAATTCAAAATACATCGCCCTCACTAAAGAAGGCCTAGACGTCGCTCTGAAAATACACGAAATGCACCGCACTCTTGCGAATTTTTTCATTAGCCTCGGCGTCAATGAAAAAACCGCATTGGAAGACGCCTGCAAGATAGAGCACTACATCAGCGACGAAACCTTCGACAAGCTGCGGGCGCATTTGAAAACAGAATAAGGAGGTTTTTGTATGGTCAACAGTTTATTGGGATACTTGATACTGGCGGTTTTTGCCGTCGTGTTTATTGGGATCTCAAGCATCGTGTCAAAAAGATTCCCCATTGAGGGAGTAGATGACTTCGTAGTCGCGGGCAGAACTGTCCCATATGCGCTAATTGCCGCAAGCGTGATGGTTTCTTGGGTCTGGACTACGACGATCATGGGTGCTGCAGAGG
The DNA here is from genome assembly GCA_009778415.1 of Clostridiales bacterium. Lineage (GTDB taxonomy): Bacteria > Bacillota > Clostridia > Peptostreptococcales > Anaerovoracaceae > WRJK01. Next base: position 4,788 of record WRJV01000227.1, read on the forward strand.
CAGGCATGTGGTACGGCGTTTCTGGTGGGTTCAATTACTCGTGGGGGGCGTGCGTGCCGTTTTTCATTTTCATACCCCTAGTTCTGCATCTACGTAAAACTATGCCAAAGGCGACGACTTTTACCGAATTTGTCGAGCACCGGTACGGGAAGGTGATCTCGCGCATTTTCTTCGTTTTTGGCATTGGAGTCGTGCTTTACGTGTTCACCGAGCAAGGAGTAGGCATAGGCATTGCTTTCAGCTCAATCTTTGGCATCCCTTATGCGCTCGGCGCTTTCATCCCAGTCGCAATAGTTACCGCCTACATCACAAGAGCCGGCCTGAGAGGCTCAATCTTCAACGACGTGATACAGTTCTTCATAATAGCTGTTATACTCATTGTCACAATACCGCTCATCCTGCGGACTCTCGGCATCGAAGGTATATACAACGGGCTTCTCGACGTAGCAAACAACCCTGACAACGTCAACTACAATCCGGAGGCTCTTTCGATGACCTCAGCCGCAGGGCTCCGCTATGGCATCACTGCCACAGTAGTCGCCATGGGTCAGGTCCTCTTTGATCAAGGATACTATTCAAAGGCCATCGCCACCGTGAGCAGCAAAGCCCTGCTCCGTGCCTATTTGATTGGCACGTTGTTCGCATGGGCCCCCATCCCGATAATCAGCGGCAACGTCTTCGGGTGTTCTGTGCTTGCACTGGGGGTTGGAGAAGGCGCTGGGATAAGCCTCACTTCAGAAGCCGCCCCATACATGCTGGACTTTGTATACGGCACCGGAATGGGAAGCATCATGTTCGTGCTCATGATTTTCATGGCAGGCATGACCACCGGCGGGAACTGCCTCGCAGGCGCACAGGCGCTCTTCACAGTGGATTTTTACAAGAAGTACATTAACAAAACAGCCAACGAAAAACAGCAGATGTCATTTGGGAGAAAAATTACAGTAATCCTGGGGCTTGTTGTGGGCACCGCCGCTGTCCTCCTTAAGGGAGTCTCCCTTTTACGACTGGACATTTTCAGCGGCATACTGTTCGCTGCGCCGACCAGCGCATTCCTAGCCGGCATGTTCTGGAAAAAAACCCCGCCGGCAGTAGCTGTCCTGTCGATGTTCCTCGGGCTCGGCGCGGGGCTTGTCGCATGGTTCGTTATCCCCGACCAGGACTTGAACTGGTTCGTCGGGAACATGCTCGCGCTGTTCCTTCCTGCTGTAGTCGTAGTAGTGGGCTCGTTTTTGACAAAGTACGAGTTTGACTTCAACATTTTGAAAAACTATTCGCCTGACCACAAGGTGAAGTCAGTAAAGGAGTGATATGACATGGTAAGCCAGACTTTTTTGGGAATATATTTTTGGGGCGTATACGTATGGTTTGTGGCGGGCGTACTTATCATCGGGATACCTGCCATAATCCAAGTCGGCAAAATGCTGTCGAAAAAATAGAGGGAAACGAAATGAACATCAACGTTACATGTGTGCAAATGTACCCGAAAACCGGCGATTTTGACAACAACCTAGCCCGAATGCGTGCTTTCGTAGACGCTGTAATGGCAGAAAACCCGGAAACCCGCTTGATAGTTTTTCCGGAGCTGGCAACGATCGGCTACGAAGCCACGAAGGAAGAGTTCCAAAGCCTCGCGGAAACGCTGCCAGACGGGAAAAGCATGGAAGCCATGGGAAAGCTGTGCGCGGCATACGGAATCCATGTTGTCTACGGATTTGCCGAAAGGGACGCCATGGCGAGCGACGTGCTCTACAATTCGGCCGTGCTCATCGACGACTGCGGCAACGTTCTTGGCTCTTACCGCAAGGTACACCCTTTTGACACCGAAAAGCAATGGTGTCGCCCGGGGTGCAGCTATCCTGTGTTTGAGACAAGCATCGGCAAACTTGGCATAATGATCTGCTGGGACACTGCCTTTCCAGAAGTCGCCCGGTCTTACGCCCTTAAGGGCACTGAGTTGCTGGTCGTGCCCACCAACTGGGAAAAGCCCTATGCGGACGACTGGGACCTTATAACGAGAGCTCGCGCTTTCGACAATACCCTCCCGCTTGTCTCCGCAAACCGCATTGGCGACGACAAAACACTCGGGTTCTTTGGCCACAGCAGGATAATAAGCCCTACCGGTGCAGTTATAGCCTCGCTGGACGATGAAGTTGAGGGTACTGTATCTGCCGAAATCGACCTCGCTCAAAGCCTACGGGAACGCGTGTCGTATTATACGTTCTTTAAGGACAGGCGGCCGGACACCTACGGCGAGCTTGTGCGCAAGTATTGACGCGAACAAGGCCAGCAAGCCGTGACGCCTGCTGGCCTTGTTTTTGTTGTCGCTTTAAGCCCGTAAGTTGCTACTGGATTTCGATCTTTCGGGAATTTGCGTTTTTGTCCTGCTTCGGTACGACAACAGTGAGTACGCCGTTGTCGAGTTTCGCTGTGATTTCGCCGTAGTTTGCGTCCGCGAGCCGGACGCCCCGGCGCATCGAGCTTGACCTTCTTTCCCGATGGATGTAGTTTTCCTTTTCTTCGTCGATTTTTTCTTCGCGGTTCACCGATATTGAAAGCATTTTGTCGTAAGCGTCCAAGTTGATTTCGCTTTTCTGGATTCCCGGAAGCTCTGCTTCAACTACGTATTTGTTGTCTTTCTCCATTACGTCTATTTTAAAAACGTCGCTGGCAATGTTTCTGCTTTGGAGCCACCTGTCTCCAAAAAAACCCTCAAATGGTATAAGCCCTGTCATTTTAAACAACTCCCTTCTATGTTGTACGTTGATTCTTTCTTTTTGTTAGCACTCACCTCTAGTGAGTGCTAACAACTAATTAAGTTATACCATTTATTTCGATGGCTGTCAATACCTTTTGAAAACTTTTTTTGAGAATTTTTAGCAGAAGAAAGAGCTGTGCCCGGGTCAAGCCCGGGCACAGCCTCACAACAGTAAGTATCGAGGATGTTACAGATGTCATTTAGTGTAGTGGATGAACAGGTCGAGCAGGTCCAGCATGTCGATGATGCCGTCGTTGTTCACGTCGCACATACTCGCCGTGACGCCTTTGCCCCTGGAGTCGTTGACCTTTA
>WRJV01000228.1 GCA_009778415.1 Clostridiales bacterium
CGCAGCGCCTCGCGCACCAGATAGCAGACGTCCAAAAAAGCCCCTGCGCCGGTGCCGCCGCACAGCCCTGAAAAAATGTGTACGTAGACCTTGGGCGTGTCAAGCCCTGACTTGGTTTGAGAAACAAGGCTCCTTATCTTCGCGGTAAAAGCCTGCGACTTTTCCATCATGAGGTACCTGCCCAGCTGCCTTACGCCTCCGGCGCCTGCTTTTGCGGAGAGCACCTTGATGTCCTCGTATTTCAGCCATTCCTTGTACTCGGGTTTGGCCGCCAGCGACCTTGCGTTGTCCTTAAGGAGGGCAGTGATGTCCCCCGTGTAGGAAATGTCGAAAAACTCCGTGTCCATGTTGATCCTGCTGATCTCGTAGGACCTGTTGTTGCTGGTTTCAAGCCCGGTCTTGTCCGTATCCACCGCAAGGAACTTGATGTGGGAGTACACAGGCACGGCAGACCCCGGGTTGTCTGCTTTCACTCGGTTGTATATTTTTGTTTTGAGGTTCTTCAGGCAGTCTATGCCTGTGCCGCCGAGGCCAACCGCAACAACTGCGCAGTTGTCCTGTTCGTATTGCTGCGCAGCGTCGATGATGCCGCCTTCGCAGCTTAATAAAAGCTTTTGGTACATGGATCGATCTCCTTTCCATAATATGTCATTTTCGTTTGATGTTTATTTGCTACCAGCCGCTGCCTATCCCTCCCGGCAGCTTGCTTATGAACCTTGCCCTGACCCCTTTTGTGCTGAACTCGTCTTTTGAAACGGTCACTTCAAACCCGCTGCCGTTTACCAGGAATTTCTTGCCTTTCATGCCGTCGCCGTAGACGCTTTCGTTCATGCAAAGGAACACGTGCCTCTTGCCCGTCGCCTGAAAATAGCACTTGGAGGCGTCAAAGCCGGCATTGCCCAAGTTGAACTCCGAGAGCCTGATCCTTCCCCTGCCTTTGGTGCGGCAGCTTTCCTCGTAGTAGTTACCGTCGCTGTCGAACTGCTGCACAACGCAGGTGCCGTAAAAGCGTTTTTGCAGAAGCATCCAAGTGACAACGCCTATTGCGGCAAGAGCTATCAAAAGCCCTGCCAGCAGCAGCAATGCCCCAAGCAGGGTTATGCTCACCGTCCGCACGAAAACGTCAAAGTCGCAGTACGCGCCCTCCTGGTCGTAAGCCCTCATCTTGAACATGCCTTTGCCGAGGCTGTAGCTGCTCATGTGCAGCGTTGATCCGGAAATGCGGTACTCGTCGCTGTTGAACGCGCTGGACAGAGCCTCGTAGGTCAATGCTGAGCCGCTGGGCGAGGAGACCCCAGGCGACAGGTCGATTTCTGCCTCGTTGCCCTTAAACGGCCAGAGCAGCACCGTATGTTCGATGTTTTTTTCAAAAACAGGCGGGTTGTTGTCCACGCCAAGGGCAATTTCTTCAGTCTGCAGCAGGTACCCCTCTCCTGCCACCTCTGCTTTCACGGTATAAAACCCGCTTTTCTCCAATATCAGGCGGTATTCAAAAGCAGGGCCAGAAGCGCTCATGTCAAAGCTTTGCGCACCTCCCTTGCCGCCTGTCACAGTGAGAACCGCTTTGAAGCCGCTGTATTTGTCCGCCGCGATTGCCGCGCCCGATTCCTCAAGCGCCACGCTTATCAGCACGCTGTCGCCCGCAAGGTGTGCGCCGCCGGCGGGCGAAGCCGAAATTTCGGCCGTCAAATTGGTGTTGTACACTATGTTTATCTGTATCCTGCTACCGGGGGCCCCTTTCACCCTGTACTTCCACAGCCCCGGATCCGGGCTTGTCACTTTGATTATCGTGTAGGTTTCTGCGGTGTAGGCGAACGAAGCTATGTCTGCTTTTTCATAAACCCTTCCGTGCGGGCTTTCCAGCGAATAGTCCTCTGCGCCCCCTGAAAGGACGATGTTCACCTCCTCGACGCCTACTGCCGGCACTTCAAAACTGCCTGTTATCTCGCCTGAGCCCGGAAACGCCTCGCTGGCGTCGTCGAACATGACGGCGTTGTAAATCAACGCATAGTACAGCTTGAACACGTCGTCCAGGTCAGCCGCTTTTTTGACCTCCCGAAACTGGCCCCCCACCGCATTGGCGATCTGCATCAGCTCTGCCGAATTGGCAGACCCGTCGGCGTTCAGGCTTATTGCGTGGATCTTGTAGCCCAGCTCCATCGCCCTTTGAATAGCGTCCGCCTTGTCCTTTTGCGACTGGGCAACCTCTTCTTCTGTCGGCAGGTCGGTGTTCCCGTCGCTGAGCAGCAGTATCAAGGAAGGGAGGTTTGGGTTTCCGTCCGCATTTAGCATGTTCACGGCTGTCTGCAGGCCTTTTCCTATGTTGGTGTCGCCGCCGGGCGCAATGCTCCTCACTTGCTCGACTATGTTCTGCTTTGCCCAAATCCCGTCTGCGTATGCCATATTGAGCTGCATGGCTATGCCCTCGTTGAAAACCACCGCCCCGACCCTGTTTCCCTTTTCGGCCAGCAGGGCGACGAACTTGCCGATGGCAGAAAAGCGCAGCCCTTGCCCGTCCGTCCTGGCCATGGACCCGCTGGAGTCAACCACCAAAACAATGTTGTACCTGTTTGAGGCAGCCCTGCCTTCTGCGCCGGACGCAGCGCAAAAAATGCCCAAAATCAAAAATAAGCAAAGAGAGAGCGCCATCGTTTTCAAGAAAATTGTCCGCTTCATGTTTACTTTCACTCGTTTCCCAAATATTAAAAGTAATTATAACCAGCCGTGCAAGCCTTGTCAATCGGTTTGCCGCTGCTGGTTGAAATTTCATCGTTTCTTAATAAAATCGTAAGTGGGATTTCAGAATTTTTAATTGGTTTGTAAGGTTTGCTTCACGTCGACAGAAAGGCAGTCCCAAAGTTCAAAACTGCTGATCAGGTACCGGGCAGTCAGTTCCTCCTCGATGGCTACGCCGAACAGCTCTGTTATCCTCTTGAGCCGGTACGCCAGCGTGTTCCTGTGGATAAACAGTTTTTTTGACGCAACGTCAACATTGTGCATGGAGAAACAATATGTGCGCATGGTTGCGAAATAATTCGTCCTGTTCCGTTTGTCGTATTCGTCCATCTGGAACAAAACTGGGTGAATGAAGGCTTCGGCGTCGGTGCTCCTCGTAACGTACAGAAACATCTGGGCTGGTGCATGTTCCCTGTAATAAGAAAGCCGCTTTTTGGAAAGGCTCGACGTCAGGCTTGCCTGCAAATACTGGCGATGGGTTTGCACAAGGTCAGCAAACGTTTCCGACAAGCCGCTCGTCATATGCTGATTGTTCAAAAATCCAGCAGCTTGGTCCAGAATAGCGTACTCCGTTTGCTGGTTTACAGTTTCGCCCATATTGCCAAACAGTGAAACGATGTTCCCTTCAAAAATTGTGGAAACAGCGTTGCGGTAGATGCGGGGCATTTGGCCGGCGGAATACTCCGCAAATGCTTTTTGCGCTGCACTGTCGCCAATCGGCGTCACCATGACGACATAGTTTTTCGCCACGAACCGCCCGATAAACTCTGCCGCCCATTCCTTCAGGTTTGAATTTGTGTCAGGCCTCAGCAAGTCGGACAGGTAGTTTGAAAGCGGCGGCATAACCGCAGATGCGCGGGACATCATGATTTGAAGCGCGTCCACAAACAACTGGGCAATGTCCAAATCGTCTTTCTGCAGCTCGTTGCCGAGCAAAAAAACGCCGACGTGCCCCAATATTCTGTCTTCGGTGTATATCTCCGCAAAGATTCGCGGGAAATCCCCAATAAGGCCCCAGTCTGCATAAAACGGCTTGTAAGTCTTGTTGATGTTTGACAGGTACATGTTTTGGAAAGACTGGATAACATCGTTTGGGAGAACCTTGTGCTGATATAGAGTGTCCCAAACATCCTCGCCGAGAAGCCGGTTTGGGTACTGGCTGATGAGGTAGTAGTTTTCATCGGTAAGAACGATGCCGTAGCCCCAGAACTCCCCAGCCGCACGAACAAGCTCGTGTACGGAGCCCTTTTTCATAGCTTCCAAAAATACCCTGCACGCCATGCTTGCACGGTCGCAAGTCGTGCCATCGGCTCCATTCGTCATATTTCACAATCCCCCTTGCCACGTTTTCACATCGGTACATAGAAACCCTCAAGATAAATTGATATACTTGACGGTGCAACAAGCAACCTCATATTATCACAAGGCAAACTCTAGTTCAATTGCTTTTTGTTTGATTCACACAGGTGCTTTACAGTATGGGGCAGAGCCCCATCTGGGTTCCGGGCGACAGCCCGCATTAAGAAAGGAGTGGTTAATATTAATTTTGAATCAACATTTACGCCCATGTACATCGGCAGCATGCTGGTAAAAAACCGTTTGGTTGTCCCTGCCATGGACTCTGGCATGTGCGAAGATGATGGATCGGTTCAAAGCAACGCAATCGACTATTACCGTGCCCGTGCGCTTGGCGGCTTCGGCATGGTCGTTTTGGAAATTGCTGCGGTTGAACCCATCGCTGTCGGGATGCCCCATGAATTGAGCGTCTACGACGACAAGTACCTGCCGGGGCTCAGCAAACTAGCAAACGGCATCAAGTCTGCCGGTGCTCGCGCCATTGTCCAGCTCCACCACGCCGGGCGTGAAACTTGCGAGGCAATGATCGGCCAGCAGCCCCTTGCCCCATCCCCAGTCCCGTCGATCGTCTATCGGGAGACACCCCGGGAATTTACTACGCAAGAAGTGTACGAGTTGATTGACAAGTACGCCGAAGCTGCTGCCAGGTGCAAAAAAGCTGGGTTTGACGGCGTTGAAGTCCACTCGGCCCACGGCTACATGGGACTGCAGTTCATCAGCCCGAGAACCAACAAGCGCATTGACGAATTTGGCGGCGGCATAGAGGGCCGCGCTTATTTCCTCAAATGCTGCATCGAAGGCATCCGCAGATCATGCGGACCTGACTATCCTGTTTTGGTGCGCATTTCAACCACCGAAGACAGGGTGGGAGGCCTTACCGAAAATGAAGCTGTCACCTATGCGCAGCTGCTGGAGTCCTATGGCGCCAATGCGCTTAGCGTCTCTGCTGGCACCTACGCCGCATGGGACATAATCGTGCCCCCGCCGGACATTCCCGAAGGCTGGAACTGCAACACGGCAAAGCGGATACGGGAATGCGTGGACATTCCGGTCATTGGCGTCGGTCGCTATTCCGACCCGTTTGCAATAGACACGGCAATACGCAGGGGCGAATGCGACTTCGTGGCTTTGGGCAGGCAATCTATCGCTGACCCCGAGCTTCCCAACAAAATGTTCGCCGGCGAACTGGCCGACATAATTCCCTGTGTCGGATGCACGCAGCGCTGCATGACCTTCAACGACCCAGCAACACTGCAGGATGGCGACTTCGGCGTAGGTTGCATATTCAACCCCAAGAGCAACAACCGCCCAGACGTACAGCTGTACCCTGCCGAAACTCCAAAAAAGGTCATGGTTGTCGGTGCAGGCCCGGCCGGCCTTGAGGCTGCTCAGATTGCAGCAGGCAGGGGCCACCGCGTGTCGCTGTACGAGAAACTTCCTGCTCACCGGGCAGGTGGGCAGTTCCTGCTGGCTGCATATCCGCCCTTTAAGCAAAACCTCACAAAAGCGATCCGGTACTTCCTGCACATGTGCCGCAAAAATGGCGTAGACATGCACTTTGACACCGAAGTCACCAAAGACTTTGTCGTGAAGGAGAACCCCGACGTGCTGATAATAGCAACAGGCGCCACACCCATTGATCCTGGATTTGAAGGTGCTGATGTAGCCAACGTCGTGCAAGCAAGCGACGTGCTCCTCGGAAAAGCTGTGCCCGGTGCTGCCGCCCTAGTCATAGGCGGCGGGCTTGTCGGCGTGGAGACGGCCGAATACTGCGTGGATTACTGTGGGCGCGTAGCCATAGTGGAAATGCTTGACGCCATAGCCCCGGATATGTACTTGACTGTCCGCGACAGGTTGATCAAGCGCTTCCGTGCGGAACATGTCGAAATCTACGAAGGCACAAAGGTCTGTGCATTGACTGGTGACGGCGCCGTGTGCGATAAGGCGGGCGAGCAAATCGTCCTTAAGGGCTTCGACACCATTATTTGCGCCCTAGGCTCAAAAGCCTACCAGCCTTTTGACAATACTGACGGTTTGGCAAAGGAAGTTTATATCATCGGAGACGCCAAGGAGGCACGCACCGCAGTGGAGGCCATATACGAAGCATACCGCGTGGCCCAAAGAATTTAACTAGGAGGGCTGGGTATGATATTAACACAGTATGTAGAACGGATGAACAATAAGGATGCCAAAGGAATCGCAGAACTTTTTGCGCAGGACTGTTTGTTCAATGATGGGGGTGGCCGACCATGGGGATTTGACGACATAGTAGTCAACAGCCGTGATGGCGTATACAATGTTTTTGCCGATGTTCTTGCCTCCAACGACGTTAAGGCAACAATTATTAAGCTGAATAATGCTTCAATGGAATACGATGTGCAGTTTGGCGATATTTTAATGCCTTGTGTCGGAACCGTGACAATCAATGAGGACAGCCTGATTTCCGAGTATATTGTTCGTCCACGATAAATTGGCAAACAAATGATCGTCCACATAGAAGTAACCGCCGAGTGTGTTTTGGCGGTTACTTCCGAACCGGAGGCATGCCGGAGGCGGTTGACGTTTGGATGCGCACAAAGGACGTCCAGCGCGTCGAGGCTGTACAGCAACAGATACTGAACGCCTACCAACTGGATTTCGCCAAGCATGCGCCACCGAAGGATTTCCCAAAACTGGCCGCCATATGGCACTCCATCCCTCAGCAGCTCTCAAAAGAAAACAGCAAATTCATTTTCAATCAGGTTAAGAAAGGGTGGCGGGCGAAGGATTTGGAGGACGCCTTGGAATGGCTGATTTCGGCGGGCCTTGTCTACAAGGTTTCTAAAATTGAAAAACCGTTTGTGCCCTTATCTGCCTACGCCGATAAGACTTATTTTAAACTGTATCTGTCTGACGTTGGGCTGCTGCGCAAAATGGCAAACGTATCCGCAGGGCACATTCTTCAAAAAAGCGGCGAATTACAAGAGTTCAAGATCGCGATGACAGAAAACTACGTCTTGAGCGAAATGATGAACCAGTATGAAGCTGAATGGTTTTACTGGAAATCCGGCAATTCTGCCGAAGTGGACTTTTTACTGCAACACGATACCTATGTCGTCCCGGTCGAAGTGAAGTCAGAACACAGCAACAAAGCGAAGTCCCTTGCTGAATACAGCAAAAAGTACAGCCCAAAGCTGTCCGTTATAACCTCAATGAACAATGTCGCCTTTGGCGAGGTCAAGCATATCCCCCTCTACCTCCTGTGGCAGATTAAAAAGTACCTAGCGCCTCAATAAACAGCCATCGTTTGTCAAGGAGGTTTGTATTAGTAATTTCTTTGGTGGTTGTTAAAACAATCGCATTGTTTCCGATACGCGAGACAATAAGGAGGCGATTCGCATTGATAAAAAGAAAGTTGAGTGATACGGAGTTTCGGCTTATGCAAGGCTGTATGAAACTGGCGCATGGCTACGATTCCGGAATAGCAGACAATACTGCTGACATAGTATTCGCGATTGAGATCGCTTATAAAAAGCGTGAAGAACTTCTTGACGACTTGTCCGGAACACTGTTATCGTAAAGCGTATTAGGGCAAAAATCTTGGCCGGTCGCCCATTCTATCTCGCCGTCAACGACAGTAACGCTGTTGAATAGCCTCACATCAAATAATGGGCTGTAAAACTTGTGTTTCAAATTGGGCTTGAAATCATATACGCGCTTTTCGTTCTCACCAAAAGTGAGAGCAAGTCGATAATCATCAAGCGGCGTTACCGCCGTCAATATTGGATA